>NZ_JBTSWJ010000014.1:0-152695 GCF_054612375.1 Alsobacter sp. R-9
GCGTCGACGAATCGCTTCGCGGGTTCGGGCGCCGTCGTGTCGCCTTCGGCCGCGGATCATGGTCAACGAGACATGAACACCCGGGCGCCGGCACCGTCCCGCGCCGGCACCCGAGGGGCCGGCACGGGAACGAAGCGGCGACGAATCACGGTTCGGGAGCGACGCGGATAGGCTGCGGGCAGTCGCGCCACGGCACGTCGGCCCGGTCCCCTTCTCCCGTCGTCTCAAGCCCCGTGCAGCAGCGCCCAGATCTTCTGCGGCGTCGCCGGCATGTCGACGTGGCGGATGCCCCGCGACGAGAGCGCGTCGACGATGGCGTTCATGACCGACGGCAGGGCGCCCGCGCAGCCCGCCTCGCCGCAGCCCTTGGCGCCGAGCGGGTTGGTCTTCGCCGGGATGCCCTGGTTGTGGAAGGCGAAGAACGGCACGTCGCCGGCCCGCGGCATGGCGTAGTCCATGAAGGACCCCGTCACGAGCTGGCCCGCCTCGTCGAACACCGCGCCCTCCATGATGGCCTGGCCGATGCCCTGCACCACGCCGCCGTGCAGCTGGCCCTCGACCAGCATGGGGTTCACCAGCGTGCCGAAGTCGTTGACCGTCGTGTAGCGGTCGATGGTGACGACGCCGGTCTGCGGGTCGATCTCCACCTCGGCCACGTGGCAGCCGTTGGGGTAGGCCGACGGCGCCTGCTTGAACACGTGGTCGACGTCGAGCGACGCCGGCAGCCCCGGCGGCAGGGCGAGCCCCGACCGCAGGCGTGCGGCGAGTTCCATGATGCCGATGGAGCGGTCGGTGCCGGCGATGGAGAAACGCCCGCGGTCGAACTCGATGTCGGCGACCGACGCCTCCAGCACGTGCGCGGCGACGGCCTTGCCCTTCTCGACGACGAGCTGGCTCGCCTCCACGATGGCGGCGCCCGAGGCCATGATCGACTTCGACCCGCCGGTGCCGCCGCCGGCGATCAGCCGGTCGCTGTCGCCCTGCACCAGCCGCACCTTGTCGAACGGCACGCCGAGATGGGTGTGCAGCACCTGCGCGAAGGCGCTCCAGTGGCCCTGGCCGTAGTCCAGCGTTCCGGTGAGGATGGTGACGGTACCGTCCTCCTCGAAATGGATGCCGCCCATCTCGTTCATCGGCGGGGCCGTGACCTCGAGGTAGCAGCCCATGCCGAGCCCGCGCAGCAGCCCGCGCTTCGCGCTCTCCTTGCGGCGGGCCTTGAAGCCGGCCCAGTCGGAGACGGCGAGCGCCTGGGCGACCATGGCCGGGAAGTCGCCGGTGTCGTAGGTCGTGCCGGCCGGCGTGGCGTAGGGCAGCTGCGACGGGTCGATGAGGTTGCGGCGGCGCAGCTCGACCCGGTCGATGCCCATCTCGGCCGCCGCCGTGTCGATGAGCCGCTCCATGTAGTAGTTGCCCTCCGGCCGTCCGGCGCCGCGATAGGCGCCGATCGGCACGGTGTTGGTGACCGCGCACAGCGTGTTCACCTCGACGAGCGGCGTGCGGTACATGCCGATCGAGTTCTTGGCGATGTTGAGCGTCGTCATCATCGGCCCGACCTGCGTCAGGTAGGCGCCGAGGTTGCCGTAGCCGGTGAAGCGCGTGGCGAGGAAGCGGCCCTTGCGGTCGAGCGCCAGCTCGGCCTTCACCGTCATGTCGCGGCCGTGGTGGTCGGAGACGAAGCTCTCCGAGCGGCTGTCCGTCCACTTCACCGGCTTGTTCAGCGCCCGCGCCGCGTGCAGCAGCGCGACATATTCGGGGAACACGGCGCCCTTCATGCCGAAGGAGCCGCCGACATGGCCGGTGACGAGCCGGACCTGGTCCGGCTTCACCTTCATCACCTCGGCGATGTTGTTGCGCTTGCCGAACACGCCCTGGCTGGGCGCGTGCAGCGTGAAGCGCTTCGCCTTGCGGTCCCACTGCGCCAGCGCCGCTCGCGGCTCAAGCGGGTTGATGACGATCCGGTTGTTGACGAGGTGCAGCGACGTGACGTGGTGCGCCTTCTCGAACGCCGCCGCCACCTTGGCCGTGTCGCCATAGTGGTAGTCGAGCACGAGGTTGCCGGGGATCTCCTCGTAGAGCTGCGGCGCGCCGGGCTTCAGCGCCTCCTCCGGCGAGGTGACGGCGGGCAGCACCTCGATGTCGAGCACCACGGATTCTGCCGCGTCGCGCGCCTGCAGCGCCGTGCGGGCGATGACCACGGCCACCGGGTCGCCGACGAAGCGCACCTTGTCGACTGCCAGCGACGGCCGCGGCGAGGTCAGCTGCGGCTTGCCGTCGCGCCCCTGGAAGGAGAATGCGCACTTGAGCATGCCGTAGCCGGCGGCGACGAGATCGGCGCCGGTGTAGACGGCGACGACGCCCTTCATGCCCGTTGCCGGCTCGGTGTCGATGCCCTTGATCGTGCCGTGGGCGTAGGGGCTGCGCACGAAGGCGGCATGGAGCTGCCCCTCGACGTTCACGTCGTCGGTGTAGCGCCCCTCGCCGCGCACCAGGATCGGGTCCTCGTTGCGGGGAACGGGCTGCCCTACACCGAACTGCAGGGCGGCCAGGTCGTCGGGAGAAGTGCGAACGTTCATCGAGTCACCACGCATGAATCCGGCCTGGCGCAAGCGCCGGCCTTCGTACGTAGTCTAGCGCGCCGCCTCCCCGGGGCGAGTCTCGTCAGGGACACATCACGTCCGCGTCTCGCTCATGCGAGACGGGGGTTGGCGGCCCCGCCCGCACGGTTTGCAGTCAAGCACGACCGACCCCTCATCCGCCTCCGCTGCGCCGAGGTACCTTCTCCCCGCGAGCGGGGCGAAGGGAAGCCAGGCGTCATGCGGTTCAGAATACCCGCCTTCACGCCACCGGCGGCAGCACCGCCCTTCCCTTCGCCCCCGCAGGGGGAGAAGGTGGCTGCGCGCAGCGCAGGCGGATGAGGGGGCGTCGGCGCAGGCTTCAGCGCCGAGGGGAATGGCTCACCACCGGAGCGCCGGCGTATGGACGGGGGCGTCCCACAGCGCGCGGGTGGCGTCGTCGAGGACGGTGACCGTCAGCGAGCAGCCGGCCATCTCCAGCGAGGTCACGAGCGACCCGGTGAGGTGGCGGGCCACGGTGACGCCGCGGCCAGCCAGCACCTTCCGGGCGGCGTTGACCATCAGGTAGAGCTCCATCGACGGCGTGCCGCCGAAGCCGTTGACCAGCAGCAGCACCTCGGCGCCGGGCTTCGGCGCGAGGTCGCCGAGGATGGCCGAGAGCATCTCCTCGGCGATGGCGTCGGCCGAGGCGAGCTTGACGCGGCGCCGGCCCGGCTCGCCGTGGATGCCGACGCCCATCTCCATCTCGTCCTCGGCGAGCGTGAAGGTGGGGTTGCCGGCCGCCGGCACGGTGCACGAGGTCAACGCGACGCCCATCGAGCGGGTGCGGGCGTTGACCTCCTGGCCGAGCGCCTTCAGGTCGGCCAGCGCCCGACCCTGCTCCGCGGCGGCGCCGACGATCTTCTCGACGACGAGGGTGCCGGCCACGCCACGCCGTCCGGTCGACCAGGTGGAGGTCTCCACCGCCACGTCGTCGTCGGTGACGACGGTGAGCACCTCGCGGCCAGCCATCTCGGCCGCCATCTCGAAGTTCATCACGTCGCCCTCGTAGTTCTTCACGATGAAGAGCACGCCGCCGCCGGTGTCGACGGCCTCCACCGCCGCGAGCATCTGGTCGGGCGTGGGCGAGGTGAACACCTGTCCGGGGCAGGCCGCGTCGAGCATGCCGTGGCCGACGAAGCCCGCATGCAGCGGTTCGTGGCCGGACCCGCCGCCCGACACCAGCGCCGGCTTGCCGGGTTTCAGCGACCTGCGGCGCACGAACTTGCGCTCCTCCCCCAGCACGACGATGTCGGCGTGGGCCGCGGCGAAGCCGTCGAGGCTCTCGGCCAGCACGGTGTCGACCGCGTTGATCAGCTTCTTCATGGGTCCCTCCCGTTCAGTCCGGCCGATTCGCCCGAGGCGTCAGCCGAGATCCTCGATCATGCGCCCGAGCTTGCGGGCGAAGTCGGCCACCATGTCGTCGATGGCCTTGTTGCGCCGCGCATCCCCGAGGTCGGGGACCGCGACGGCGATGGTGCGATGGCGCTTCGCCCCGTGCACGAGCTTCAGCCGCTGGCGGTGCGCGCGGCCGTAGTCGGCGAGGAAGGCCCGGCGGTCCTCCTGCGAGAAATGGCAGACCTCGAAGATCGTCTCGAGGTGCTGCGCCGGAATCGGCGTCGGATAGGCCGGGTTGGCGATCTGCGAGACGAACGAGCGGTTCTTGCCCAGCGCGCCTGCGAGCCGCTGCCGCGTCCCCGAGGGGCGGTTGTCGAGCACGCGCTGCAGCACGCGCTTGTAGCCGGCCACGGCATCGGCGACGACGGCCGGCTCCGCCCGGCCCGTCATGGGGCCGCTCCCGCGTCGGCCCGCAGGTCGACCGCGGCGATGGCCGCCTTGGTCCGCGCCAGCGCCGCCGGCGCCACCGACACCGAGCGCAGCCCGGCGCGCAGCAGATGCGGGATGACGGACGGCTCGCCGCCCGCGTCGCCGCACAGGCTGACGTCCCGACCAGCCTCGCGGCCGTGGCGCGCCACCGTTCCCACCAGACGCAGCACGGCCGGGTGCAGCGGGTCCGCAAGGTCGGCGACGGCGTCGCTGTCGCGTCCCGCCGCGGTGACGTACTGGGTGAGGTCGTTCGAGCCGATGGAGAAGAAGTCGGCGTCGAAGAGGTCGACGGCCACCGCAGCGGCCGGCACCTCGACCATGATGCCGAGCGGGGGCCGGGCGTGCGGACGGCCCGCCGCCGCGAGCGCCGCCTCCTCCGCGTCCAGCATCGCGCGGACCGCGGCGATCTCGGCAGGCGTCGTCACCATGGGCAGCATGATCTTGACGGCGCCGTAGGCTGATGCGCGCAGCAGCGCGCGCAGCTGCACGCGGAACACCTCCGGGTGGCGCAGCGACAGGCGGACGCCGCGCAGGCCGAGGAACGGGTTCGACTCGCCGTCGAGCGTGAGGCCCGGGATGGGCTTGTCGCCGCCGGCATCGAGCGTGCGGATGGTGACCGGGCGTCCGCCGGCCCACTCCGCGATGGTGCGGTAGACGCCGAACTGCGCCTCCTCCCCCGGCAGGCTGCCGCGGCCGTGGAACAGGAACTCCGTGCGCACGAGGCCGATGCCGTCGCAGTGCGCGGGATCGAGCGCCTTCAGTTCTCCCGGGTCGGCAATGTTGAGGTGGACGAGCACGCTTGTGCCGTCGCGCGTGGCCGCCGGCTTGTCGAGCAGCGCCGCCGCGGCGACGCGCTCCCGCTCGACCGCCTCGCGGCGCTCGGCATGGGCGGCGAGCGCCCCGGGGCCCGGATCGAGGACGATCTGCCCCGCCTCCCCGTCGACGAGCGCATCGCCTTCGATGACCTGCGCGTCGAAGCCGAGGCCGACCACCATGGGCACGCCGCGCGAGCGGGCGAGCATGGCGACGTGGCTCGTCGGCGAGCCCGCCGAGAGGATCACCGCGCCGCCGGCCGACCAGTCGACTGCGAGGAATCGCGAGGGCGGCATGTCGTGCGCCGCCACGACGGCACCCGGAGGCACGGGCGCCGCGGCGGTCGGGCCGGCGAGCGCCTCCAGCACGCGGTCGCGCAGGTCCTCGAGGTCGGCGGCTCGGGCGCGGAAATACTCCTCCTCGCTGGCAATGTAGCCGGCGATCTCGGCGGCGATGGCGGACTCCCAGGCGAGGTCGGCCGGAAGCCCCTGCGCGATGGCCTCGTAGGCGGGTCTTGCCAGCTCGTCGTCGGAGAGCAGCGCAGCCTGGAAGCCGAGGACATCCGCGGCCTCGCCGCCGAGTTCCTCCATCAGCGCCTCCACGGCGACCAGCGCGGCGGCGATGGCGTCGCGCAGGGCCTGCTCCTCCAGCGAGGGGTCGCCGCTGGCGACGCGCCCGCCGCCCGCCGCGGCGAGACGGTGCACCGGTCCGGCGGCGAGGCCGGAAGAGGCCGGCCTGCCCCGCAGCACGCGCTCCGCTGGCGGGCGTTCAGGCATGCGCCGCCCCGGCGACCGCGTCGCCCTCGTCGAACTGCCGCTCGATGAGCGCGATGACGGCGGCAGCGGCCTCGCGGGCGCCCTCGCCCGTGGCCCGCACGTGCAGCACGCTGCCCTTGCCCGCCTTCACGCGCATCACCTTGACCGGGCTCTTGGCGTCGAACCACGGGCCCTCGGCGGACAGGGCGATCTCGACGGCGCAGGGGAAGGACTTCGCCAGCTGCGTCAGCTTGACGGAGGGGCGCGCGTGCAGGCCGACGGCATTGGTCAGCAGGGCCGACGCCGTGACGGACTCGTGGGACATCTCGCTCCTCCTTCTCGCCCTGCAGCCCTTACTGCGGCGAAAGCTCTTCCGCCACCTGCTTGACGATCTCCAGCGGCGAACCGCCGGACGCCTCCGCCGCCGCGATGACGGCCCCCTCGACGATGGGGGCATTGCAGACGGCGACGCGGCCCCGCCGCTCCTCGTCAAGCAATTCCACGGCCATCTCGCTGTTGGTCTCGGCGCCGCCGAGGTCGACGAGGATGGCGACGCCCGCCTCCGACCACGCCCGGTCGATGGCGAGGAGGATGGCGCCGACATCCGTGCCGAGGCCGCCGTCCGCGTTGCCGCCAGCCCACGCGAGCGGCACCTGGTCGCCGACCATCTGCCGCACCATGTCCGCCGCGCCCTCCGCCACCTTGGGCGAATGCGACACGATGACGATGCCCACGTTGGCCATGCTCAGGCCCCCAGTTCGGCGGCGACGGCCGCGATGATGAGCGAGGACGAGCGGGCGCCCGGATCCATGTGGCCGATCGAGCGCTCGCCGAGGAAGGACGCGCGACCGCGGATGGCCTTCATCGGAACGGTGGCGTCGGCCGCCTGCGCGGCAAGCCCCGCGAGACCGGAGCGCGTGCCCCCCGCCAGCGCCGCATGCACGGGCACCAGCACGTCGAGCATGGTCTTCTGCCCGGGCTCGGACTTGCCGCGCGCCTTCACCGCATCGATGGCGGCACCGAAGGCGCGCACGGCGTCGTCGGCGGACGGCGCCGGCCCGAGCTCCTTGCCCAGCGTCATGAACAGCGTGCCGTAGAGCGGCCCGGACGCACCGCCCACCTTCATCACCAGCGCCATGCCGATCGCCTTCAGCGCGTCGGGCAGGGGCTTGGCGGCCGTCGCGTCCCTTTCGGCCAGCACCGCCTCGAAGCCGCGCTTCATGTTGAGCCCGTGGTCACCGTCGCCGATGGCCTGGTCGAGGGCGGTCAGCTCGTCGGCATGGGCGACGACCGTGCCGGCGACGGCGTCGATGAGGCGGGAGAGGGTGGCGGTATCCATGGGCTCAGGTCCGGATGCGGGCGCCGGAGGCGTCGAAGAAAAGAGGAGAGACGAAGTCGATGGCGACCGGGTCGCCCTGCTCCAGCCCGGAGTCGGGGTCGCTCAGTGTCACCACGTCGACATCGCCCATGCGCACGTGCAGGTGGTTCTGGTCGCCGAGGTGCTCGACCCAGGTGACCGACCCCACCGCCTCGCCGTTGACGGCGCGGCGGATGCGCATGTGCTCGGTCCGCGCCCCGACAGTGGCGGCCGCTGGCGGCGCGGCGACGGCGGGCACGAGCCCGCGCGGCAGCAGGTTGATCCCCGGGCTGCCGAGCCGGGTCGCGACGTAGCTGTCGACCGGGTCCTCGTAGATCTGCCGGGGCGTGCCGACCTGGACGAGCCGGCCCTGGTTGATCACGCCGATGCGCGTCGCCAGTGTCATCGCCTCGGTCTGGTCGTGCGTGACGTAGAGGATCGTCGCGCCGAGCTGCTCCTGCACGCGCTTGAGCTCGACGCGCAGGTCGGCGCGCAGCTTGGCGTCAAGCGAGGAGAGCGGCTCGTCCATCAGGTAGATCGACGGCTGGCGCACAAGCGCGCGGCCGATGGCGACGCGCTGCATCTGCCCGCCTGAGAGCTGGGTCGCGCGGTTCTTCAGCTTGTCCTCGATGCGCAGCAGGCGCGCGACCTCGCGCACCGTCGTCTCGATCTGCGGCTCGGGCACCCGGCGCGCCGGAGAGCGGAGCGGGAAGGCCAGGTTGTCGTAGACGGAGAGGTGGGGGTAGAGCGAGTACTGCTGGAAGACGAAGCTGACGTTGCGAGCAGCCGGCGGCTCGCGCGTCACGTCCGCGCCGCCGATGAAGACCTGCCCCGCCTCGGGCTTCTCCAGCCCCGCCACGAGCCGCAGCGTCGTGGTCTTGCCGGCGCCGGTCGGCCCCAGCAGGACAATGAACTCGCCGTCGCCGATAGTGAGCGTCAGGTCGCGGATGGCCTCGGTCGTACCGCCGCGGGTCCTGAAGCTCTTCGAGACGCCTTCGAGACGCACCTCAGCCATGGCGCGCCTCCGCTGTATGGGGCGCAGGGGCACGGCTGGTCCGAGCCTCGGCGGCACCGTCGTGCAGCGCCGAGCGGAGCACCTTGCCCGTCGCGCGGTCGAAGAGGGACAGCTTCTCTGGCCGCAGCACCAGCCCGACGGTCTCGCCGATCCGCGCCGGAACGTCGGAGGGCAGCCGCGCCTTCACGCGCCCGCTCGCCGTCGTCAGCGTCACGACCTGGGTGGTGCCGAGATACTCGACGCCGAACACCTCGCCGCGCAGGGGCGAGGCGTCCGAGAAGCGGACGTGCTCGGGCCGTGCGCCGAGCGCCAGGTCGCGCTCGCTCACCGCATCGCGCAACGCCGGCATGGCGATGCGGGCCCCCTCGATCTCGACATGATCGGCGCCGGCGGGAAGGCCGGCCCGCAGCGAGAGGAAGTTCATGGGCGGCGAGCCGATGAAGTCGGCGACGAACATGGAGGCCGGCCGGTCGTAGATCTCGCGCGGCGTCGCCAGCTGCTCGATGATCCCCTCGTTCATCACCGCGATCTTGTCGGCCATCGACATGGCCTCGAGCTGGTCGTGGGTGACGTAGATCGTCGTCGCCTTGAGCCGATCGTGCAGCGCCCGCAGCTCGCCGCACATGACATGGCGGAACTCGGCATCGAGCGCGCCCAGCGGCTCGTCCATCATGAACGCCTTGGGACGGCGCACGATGGCGCGGCCGAGCGCGACGCGCTGGCGGTCGCCCCCCGAAAGCCCGGAAACGGGGCTGTCTAGCAGGTGGGTGATGCGCAGGATGCGCGCCGCCTCCTCCACCCGTTCCCGGATCTCCGCCTTCGGCACCCCCTGGGAGACGAGCGGGAAGGCGATGTTCCGGCGCACGTTCATGTGCGGGTAGAGGGCGAAGAGCTGGAACACGAAGGCGATGTCGCGCTCCGACGCCCGCCTGAACGTGACGTCGTCGCCGTCGAGCCGGATTTCCCCCGAGGTCGGCAGCTCCAGCCCCGCGATCATCCGCAGCGTCGTCGTCTTGCCGCAGCCCGATGGGCCGAGCAGGCAGAAGAACTCCCCGTCCTCGACGACGAAGCTCGAATCCTTCACCGCGGCGAAATCGCCGAAGCGCTTCTGCAGGCGGTCGACCCTGATCCCGGCCATGGCTCTACTCCGGGAACTTCGACACGATGGTGAACAGCACGACGCCCGTCAGCGTCGTGGCGAAGGAGTAGCTGTAGAGTGCCAGCGAAAACGGCTGCAGCAGCATCAGCACGCCGGCGCCGATGACCGCGACGGCGACGGCCTCCCACGGGCCGCGGCGGAAGATGCCGCGGCGGCGGTCGGGCCGGTCGAGAGGGGTCCCGCCGCTCATTTGCGCACCGCCCCGAAGGTGATGCCGCGCAGCAGGTGCTTTCGCAGCAGCACGGTGAAGACGAGGATCGGGATGAGGAACAGCGTCGTGCCCGCGGCCACCGCCGGCCAGTCCTGGCCGCCCTCGCCGATGATGATCGGGATGAAGGGCGGCGCCGTCTGCGCCTCGCCGGAGGTGAGCAGCACGGCGAAGGCGTACTCGTTCCACGCGAAGATCAGGCAGAAGATCGCGGTGGCGGCGATGCCGGTCGCGGCCTGCGGCAGCACGACTTTCCGGAAGGCCTGGAGGCGCGTGTAGCCGTCGATCATGGCGGCCTCCTCGTACTCGCGCGGAATCTCGTCGATGAAGCCCTTCAGCAGCCACACCGCGAGCGACACGTTGACGGCGGTGTAGAGCAGGATCATCCCGAGCTTGGTGTCGGACAGGCCGAGCTCGCGGTACATGAGGTAGATCGGGATGGCGACGGCGATCGGCGGCATCATGCGCGTCGACAGGATGAAGAACAGCAGGTCGTCGGCGAGCGGCACCTTGAAGCGGGAGAAGCCGTAGGCCGCCAGCGTGCCCAGCGTCACCGCGCAGAACGTGGACCCGAAGGCGATGATCAGCGAGTTGAGGAAGCGCGGCGCGTAGTTGGACGGGCCGACGACGACCATGTTGCGGTCGCGCGCGATCTCCTCGCAGCGCCCCGAGGGCGGCGGCAGCCCGCGGATGTACTCGGCCGTCTGCCGCGAGCGCGTGGTGAAGAGGTTGCAGTAGCCCTCGATGGTCGGCTGGAAGACGACCTTCGGCGGGTAGCTGATCGAGTCGGGCGGCGTCTTGAGGCTCGTCAGGAAGATCCAGCCGAGCGGCAGCATGGTCAGCACCGCGTAGAGGACGACGACGGTCGCCGCGATGCGCCTGGACGTGGCGCCCGGCTCGACGACGGAATGGGCCGTGGTGATGCCGCCGCTCATCTCTGCTTCACCCGGTTGAGCGCCTTCACGTAGATATTGGCGAGGCCGAAGACGGTGACGAAGAGGATGATGGCGAACGCGGAGGAGAAACCCGTGCGCCACTTCTCGAAGGCCTCGCGCTTGAGCGTGATCGAGGCCACCTCCGTGGTCGAACCCGGCCCGCCCGAGGTGAGCAGGTTGACCATGTCGAACATCTTGAAGTTCTCGATGCCACGGAAGAGCACCGCCAGCATGATGAAGGGCAGCGCCATCGGCAGCGTGATCGACCAGAACTGCCGCCAGGGCGAGGCGCGGTCCACTTCGGCCGCCTCGTAGATGTAGTCGGGGATGGAGCGCAGCCCGGCGAGGCAGATCAGCATCACGTAGGGCGTCCACATCCAGGTGTCGACGATGACGATCGCCCATGGCGCGAGCTTCACCGATCCGATCATCTCGAAGGACGACGGCGCCCAGCCGGTGAAGAAGGAGACGAAGTAGTTGAAGCCGCCGATCTGCGGCTGGTAGAGGAACCGCCAGAAGTTTCCCACCACCGCCGGCGACAGCATCATCGGGATGAGGATGATGGTCGTCCAGAAGCCGTGGCCGCGGAACTTGCGGTCGATGAGCCAGGCGAGCGTGAAGCCGATCAGCGTCTGCAGCACGATCGTCCAGAAGACGAAGTGCGCCGTCGCCTGCATCGCCGCCCAGATGTCCGGGTCGGTCAGGATGGAATGGTAGTTGTCCGTGCCGACATTCCGGACCGGCGCGTTCGGCCGGTTGGCGCGGTAGTTCGTGAACGACAGCTGGATCGTCCAGATCAGCGGGAAGATGTTGATCGCCAGCAGCAGGACGATGGTCGGCGCGATGAAGATCCACGCCACCGCGCGGTCCGAGAGCCCGCGCACCCGCTGCGCCAGCGCCGGCGGCGTCGCGAGGGCGGCCCTGTCGGCCAGCGTCCTGGGGTGCGGTGTCTCGTTCATCACGGACCGGCGGATCACGACACGGGATGGTTGACGGGGCCGCGAAGCGCGCGGGCGCACGGGATCCCGCGGCGGCCCTCCCGGCAGGCAGGAGGGCGCCCGGGTCGGGCGGCGCGCTGGGCGCCGCCCGCGGCAGGCATCAGAGCTTGCCGTCGTCCTTGAAGACCTTCTTCCAATCGGCGATCAGGCTGTCGAGCGCCTCCTTGGCCGTGCCCTTGTCGGCCACGACGTAGTCATGCACGCGCTTCTGCATGGCGAGCAGCAGCTGCGCGTAGGACGGCTCGGCCCAGAAGTCCTTCACCTGGCCCATGGCGATCAGGAAGTCGCCTGCGAAGGGCGCGGTCTTCGGGAAGTTCGGGTCCTCGAGCACGGCCTTGGACGCCGAGTAGCCGCCGAGCGACCACCACTTCTTCTGCACGTCGGGCTGCGCGAACCACTTGATGTACTCGAGCGCCTCGTTCTTGTTCGGCGAGTAGGCCACCACCGAGATGCCCTGGCCGCCCAGCTGCGAGCCCTTCGTCTTCTCGCCGGGGTTGACGAAGAAGCCGATCTTGTCGCCGCCGACCTTCTCGTCCTTGGCGAGGCCCGGGAAGAAGGCGAACCAGTTCATCTGCATCGCCACCTGGCCCGACTTGAAGGCATCGAGGCCCTCCTGCATGTACGCGTCGGTGTAGCCGGGCGGCGTGCAGCACTTGTAGAGGGCCTTGTAGAACTCGAGCCCCTTGATCGCGTCGGCCGAGTTGACGAAGCCGTCCATGGCGTAGGGCTTCTTCGGGTCCTGGTACTCGAAGCCGAAGGGATAGAGCGCGTTGTTGACGCCCATCGTGATGCCCTCGGAGCCGCGCTCGGTGAAGATGGCGGCGCCATAGACCTTCTTGCCGTCGATCTCGCGGCCCTGGAAGAACTCCGCGACCTCCTTCAGTTCGGTCTGCGTCTTCGGCGGCGCGAGGTCACGATTGTACTTGGCCTTGAAGGCGGCCTGCAGGTCGGGCCGCGAGAACCAGTCCTTGCGGTAGGTCCACCCGAGCGCGTCGCCCATGGCCGGGAGCGCCCAGTAGTTCGGCGTGCCCTTGGGCCACTCCGAGTAGCCGGTCACCGTGGCCGGCATGAAGTCCGACATCTTGATGCCGTTCTTGTCGAAGAACTCGTTCAGCTTCACGTAGTGGCCGTTCTCGGCGGAGCCGCCGATCCACTGCGAGTCGCCGATGAGCAGGTCGCACAGCTTGCCCTTCGAGTTCAGCTCGTTGAGCATGCGGTCGGCGAAGTTCGGCCACGGCACGAACTCGAACTTCATGTTCACGCCGGTCTTGGCGGTGAAGTCCTTGGACAGCTCCACCAGCGCGTTGGCCGGATCCCATGCGGCCCAGCACAGCGTGATGGTCTTGCCCTGGGCCGAGGCAGGCGTCGTGGCCACGGAGGCCATGAGCGCCGCGGCGAGGACTCCCGCACCTGCAAGCAGCTTCTTCATCGGGTCGTTCTCCCTGGACGTTGAGCATGACGACGACCCGTCAGGCCGGAGCGACCGTCGGGGCCTCGGGCACGTCGGTTCGGCCCGCATCGAGGCGGGCGCACACGAGTTTGCGATGTCCGGCCGGTTGTTGTGGCTCGGCGTTCCCTCTGACGCGGGGTCTTGGCACCCGTCGTCCTAATGTTCAGTGCAACACGCGTTACTAAACAAGTCAACTAAACAAATGCGGCCGGCAAGGCCGACTCGCCGTGCATCCGAAGGGCTAGCCAACGGCACCGCCCCTCGGTATGTAATACCAGTCTCGCGGCGGGTATTACGATGCTGTCCATGACGACGACCGTCACGACCAAAGGCCAGGTCACGATTCCCAAGTCCATCCGCGACCGGCTCGGCATTAAGCCGGGCACCAGGGTGGAGTTCAGGCTCGACAAGGATGGCCGCGCCGTCCTGCAGGTCGAGCGCGGCGGGACGCCTCCGGCGAGCCGCTTCGAGCGACTGCGTGGGATCGCCACGACGCGCCTCAGCACCGACGAGATCATGGCTCTCACCCGCGGCGAACCGGATTGACCCTCGTCGACACGAACGTCCTGCTCGACCTCGTCACCGACGACCCGCGGTGGGCGCGCTGGTCTATCGAGCAACTCGATGCGGCGACGGCATCGGGAACGGTCGTCTGCAATCCGATCGTCTACGCAGAGGTCTCGATCGGCTTCGATCGGATCGAGACCGTCGATGGTTTTCTGGCGGACGCCGGAATCGCGGTGATCGAAATGCCACGCGAAGCGCTTTTCCTCGCCGGAAAGGCATTTCAGCAGTACCGCCGCCGGGGCGGCCACCGCCCCGGCGTGCTTCCGGATTTCTTCATCGGCGCCCATGCGGCCGTCTCCGGGATGAAACTGCTGACTCGCGATGCAGCCCGTATCCGAACCTACTTCCCGTCCGTTGACCTCTTCGCGCCGGCCTGACGCGACCGGCGCCCGCCAGCCGCGCGATCTCAGAGCTTCACCCAGGCCCCGCCCTTCGACGAGGACTTCACCGCCGCCTCGATGAAGGCGACGCCCTTCACCCCGTCGACGACGGTGGGGAAGGTCACTGCCTTGTCGAGCTTGGAGCCGTCGCGGGCGGCGCGGATGGCCGCGGCCGCCTCGGTGTAGATCGTCGCGAAGGCCTCCAGATACCCCTCGGGATGGCCGGAGGGGATGCGGGTCACGCGGCCCGCCGCCGCGTCCGCGCCCGCGCCGCCGCGGGTGAGGATCTGCGTCGGCTTCCCGAACGGCGTGAAGAACATGTAATTCGGGTTGTCCTGGCGCCAGTGGATGCCGCCCTTGGTGCCGTAGACGCGCAGCTGCAGGCCATTCTCGTTGCCGGGCGCCACCTGGCTCGCCCACAGCGCGCCGCGCGCGCCGTTGGCGTAGCGCAGCATGATCTGGACGTTGTCATCGAGGCGGCGACCCTTCACGAAGGTGGTCAGTTCGGCACACAGCTCGGACACCTCGATGCCGGTGACGAAGTCGGCGAGATTGTAGGCGTGCGTGCCGATGTCGCCGACGCAGCCGCCGGCGCCCGAGCGGGCCGGATCGGTGCGCCAGTCGGCCTGCTTCTGGCCGGTCGTCTCCAGAGGCTCGGTGAGCCAGTCCTGCGGGTACTCCACCTGCACGACACGGATCTCTCCCAGCGCCCCGGAGCGCACCATCTCGCGCGCCTGCCGGATCAGCGGATAGCCCGTGTAGTTGTGCGTCACGCAGAACACGAGGCCGGACTTCTCGGCCAGCGCCTGCAGCCGGCGCGCCTCCTTGAGCGTCGTCGTCAGCGGCTTGTCGCAGATGACGTGGATCCCCGCCTTGAGGAATGCCGCCGCTGCGGGCGCATGCATGTGGTTCGGCGTGACGATGGCCACCGCCTCGATGCCGTCCTTCAGCCTGCGCTCGCGCGCCGCCATCTCCTCGAAGGTGCCGTAGGTGCGCTTCGGGTCGAGTCCGAGCGCGGCGCCCGAGCGCATCGCCTTCTCCGGCGTCGAGGACAGGGCCCCCGCCACCAGCGTGTAGTTGTCGTCGATGCGGGCGGCGATGCGGTGGACGGCGCCGATGAACGCGCCCTCCCCGCCGCCCACCATGCCGAGCCTGATGCGGCGGCCCGCGCCGCCGTCGTCCTTGCCTTCGATGGCCATGGTCGGTCGATCCTCTCTCAGCGCAGCCCGAGGAAGCGCTTGATCTGCTTCTTGTCCACGCTGCCGCCGGCGAAGTCGTCGAACGCCTTCTCGGTCACGCGGATGATGTGGTCGGCGATGAACTGGGCCCCCTCGCGGGCGCCGTCCTCCGGGTGCTTCAGGCAGCACTCCCACTCCAGAACGGCCCAGCTCTCGTAGCCGTACTGCGCCATCTTCGAGAAGATCGCGGCGAAATCGACCTGCCCGTCGCCGAGCGAGCGGAAGCGGGCAGCCCGATCCACCCAGGGCTGGTAGCCCGAGTAGACGCCCTGCCGCCCGTCAGGATTGAACTCGGCGTCCTTCACGTGGAAGGCCTTGATGCGGTCGTGGTAGATGTCGATGAAGGCGAGGTAGTCGAGCTGCTGCAGCACGAAGTGCGAGGGATCGTAGTTGATGCAGCAGCGCGGATGGTTCTTCAGCTTGGCGAGGAACGTCTCGAACGTCGCGCCGTCGAAGACATCCTCGCCGGGATGGATCTCGTAGCAGACATCGACGCCCACCTCGTCATAGGCGTTGAGGATCGGCTTCCAGCGCTTCGCGAGCTCCTCGAAGGCCGTGTCGATCAGGCCGGCCGGCCGCTGCGGCCACGGGTAGACGAACGGCCACGCCAGCGCGCCGGGGAAGGTGACGGTGGCGGTCAGGCCGAGGTGCTTTGACGCCTTCGCCGCCATCATCAGCTGCTCGACGGCCCACTTCTGCCGCTCGCGCGGCTTGCCCTTCACCTGCGGCGGCGCGAAGGCGTCGAAGGCCTCGTCATAGGCCGGATTCACGGCGACGAGCTGGCCCTGCAGATGGGTCGACAGCTCGGTGATGACGAGGCCGTGCTTCTTCGCCACGCCCGCGATCTTGTCGCAATAGTCCTTCGACGAGGCGGCCTTCTCGAGATCGAACAGGCGGCCGTCCCAGGTGGGCACCTGTACGCCCTTGTAGCCGAGGCTCGCCGCCCACTTGCAGATCGAGTCCCACGAGTTGAACGGCTTGGCGTCCCCGGCGAACTGGGCGAGGAAGATCGCCGGTCCCTTCACGTTGCTTGCCACGTCGAAGCCTCCCTTTGTCGGTTCGTTGCCGCCGTTCTCCTCCCTCCCCGGGAGGCATCACGGCAGGTTGTCGCGGATGAAGATGTCGATGCGGATGCGCTCCTGGTCCGCCATGATCGGTTCGCCGGAGCAGTGCGCGAGCAGGATGCGCGCCGCCGAGCGCGCCTCGTGCCCGGCATCCTGGTTGATGATCGCGGCCATCGCGCCGCGCACGAGGAAGCGCCGCGTGTGCGGCGTCAGCTCGTGCGCGATCCACACGATGCCGGCGCCGCGGGGGCTCTCCTCCAGCGCCGCGCCGATGCCCCGGTTGCCGGCGCCGGCATTGTAGATGCCCACGAGGTCGGGGTGTTCGTCGAGCAACTGGCGCGTGAGCTGCGCCGTGCGCTCGCTGTCGTCCCGCCCCTCGCGCGCGGGCAGCGCCACGAGCCGGGGATACTCGGTGGAGAGCACCTGCGTGAAGCCGAACTGCCGCTCCGCGTGGTCGCGCAGCGACAGCGAGCCGGCGATGACGCCGATGGTCCCGGTCCGCTCGCCGAGGAAGCGGCCCATCAGGGAGCCCGCCGTCCGCCCCGCCGCGGTGTTGTCGATGCCGACATAATGCAGGCGCCGGGACGTCGGCGCGTCGGAGACCAGCGTGACGACGGCCGTGCCCTGCCCGACCACGTCGTCGATGGCGGCGCGGACGCGGGGATGGTCGAGCGCGATGGTGGCGACGCCGTCATACTCCGGACCCACCCGCTCCAGCGTCGCGGCGAGTTCGTCGGGCACGAAGACGTCGACGTGAAGCACGTCGACGAAGGCGCGCTGCACGGCGAGCCACTCGGCCGTCTGACGGACCTGGTCGGCGAGCTGGCCCATGAAGGTGTTGGTGCCCGTCGGCAGGATGAAGAGGAAGCGGAACGAGCGGTTGCGCGCCAGCCGCGCGGCAGCCGGATCCGGCCGGTAGCTCAGCTTGTTGATGGCGGCCTCGACGCGCGCGACGGTCTTCTCCCGCACGCCTGGCCGGCGGTTGACCACGCGGTCGACGGTCGCGAGCGAGACGCCCGCTTCCCGGGCCACGTCCTCCAGCGTCACGCGTTCGATCGAGCTGACCATGGCGGTGAACGTACCTCAGCACATGAGGTGCGCAACTCATTTCGTTGCTGCGGCGCAATGCGACGCTTGCGCCGGCGGGCTCGACCTGAACGGCCGCGCCGTGCACAGTGGGTGCAGCGGCCGGGGGACGCGGAGAGGGCATGTCGGCAACCGCGTGGATCAGGAGCACACGGCTCGTCTCCGGGCTCGTGCTGATGACCTTCGTCGCGGGCCACCTGCTGACCGTGGCCGCCGGCCTCGTATCGACCGACGCCATCGCCCGGATGGCGGGCATCCTGATGCGGCCTTGGGGCACCGGCCTCGGCCGCACGCTCCTCACGGCCTCCATCGTGCTGCACCTGCTGGCCGGCCTGCAGGCCATCGCCGCGCGGCGCAGCCTGACCGGACGCCGTGCCGACGCCGTGCAGGTGGCCCTCGGCCTCGCGATCCTGCCTTTGCTGCTGCCGCACGTGCTGACGATGACGGTGGCCCAGGACTATGCCCCGCGGCTCGACCTCGACTTCTCGCGCCTGCTCGCATTCTACTGGCACCTGGCCCCCTCCTTCGCGATCCAGCAGCTCCTCGTGGTCGTGGTCGTTTGGGCGCATGCGAGCATCGGGCTCACCGGCTGGATGTCGCTGCAGCGCTGGTGGCCGGCGGCGGGACCCCTCGTGACGCCCCTGCTGTTCGCCGTGCCGATCCTCGCCCTGCTCGGGTTCGTGGAGGCAGGGCAGGCGGTGCTGCTGAGGCTGGACACCGACCCCGCCTTTGCGGCCGAGGTCGCCCGCCAGTGGGCCTTGCTGCAGGGCGCGCAGGGCCCGCTCGGGGCCGTCCGGCAGGCCACCATCGTCACCTACTGGGCTGCCGTGGGGCTGGCTCTCGCGGTCCTCGGCCTGCGGATGGTGCGGAGCCGCGGCGAGGCCATCCGGGTCGATTACGACGGCGGTATGCAGGGCGAGGGTCGTCGCGGGCTCTCGGTTCTGGAGATCAGCCGCCTGTCCCACGTCCCGCATGCCAGCGTCTGCTCGGGCCGCGGGCGCTGCGGCACCTGCCGGGTCAAGGTGCTCGCCGGCGCCCGTTCCCTGACGCCGATGGACGACATCGAACGGTGGACGCTGGGTGCATCGGCGCGCGACGGCTCGGTGCGCCTCGCCTGCCGCGCCAGGGTCATCGACGCAGGCGTCGCCGTGGAGCGCCTGCTGCCGCCGGACGCCGATGCCTCGGCCGCCCGCCGTCCGCAGGACTGGCTCGCGCCCGCCGCCCCGGGGCCCGCAGCGTCTTCCGCGGAGGCGACATGATCCTCGCGGAGTTCCTCGGCCGCGTCCGCCATGGCGTCGCCCATGCGCTCGCCGACCTCGGCGCCGCACCGGCGGAAGCCGCGCGCGTCGGGTCGGAGGCGATGGCCGCGCTGCAGACGGGACCGGGGCTGCGGGCCTTTGCCTACGCGCTGATCGTCATCATCGTCGCCGTCGGCCTGGAGTGGCTATTCTGGACCTACGCCGCGCCCGGCTACCGCTGGCTGATGGCGACGGACCCGCGCACCCGCGTCGAGGCGTGGCGGGTGGCGGGGCGCCGCGCCTTCATCGACCTCTGCGCCATCCTCCTCTCCACCGTGTCCGCCCTTGCCGTCACGGCGATGATGGCATGGCCGCCCGGGCTGCAGGACCTCGTCGCCTCGGCAATCCTCGTGGTGGCGGCCGCCCGCATCGTGGGGCTCGTGGCGCGGGCGCTGCTGTCGCCCGAGGCGCCGCGCCTGCGCCTGCTGCGCATGCCGACGCGCGAGGCCGTCCGCGCCGTTCCTCTGCTGGTGGCGATCACCGGGATCCTCGCCGCAGGCTCGGCGGCCCCGGACGTCCTCGCCCCGTTCTCCCCGACGCTGGCGGCGGCCGTCGGCATCGTCACCGCGACCTTCGCCGGCGTGCTGCTGGTCGTCGCGGTGCGCGCCCTCGTCAGCCGCCGCCGGGGCGGGGAGACGCCGGCTGCGCGCCGGCGGCTGCGGATGCTGCCGCTGCCCATCGTCGCCGCGCTGTGGTGCGCGCTGGTCGGCCTGATGTGGCTCGGCGGCGCCCCACGGTGGACGCTGACCGTCATCATCGCCAGCGCCACACTGGTCGCCGAGTGGGCATCGCGTCGCGCGGTCCGCGCCTTCTGGACGGCATGGCGCAGCGACCGCGCCGCGCTGGAGGCCGGCGGGGAGGCCCTGCCGCGGCTCGACCCGGCAATGGAGGCGCTCTTCGCAGACCTCAGCCTGCGCGTCGTGCGATTCCTCGTCGCCTTCGCCGGCGTCGCGGGCTGCGTCGCGGTGTGGGACATCCCCGTGCTCGAGATGACGGCGGCAGGCACGCCCTCCGGCCGCTTCATGTCGCAGGTGCTCAGCGCCGTCGCGCTGCTGCTCGTCGCCGATCTCGCATGGGCGGCGGTGAAGGGTTGGGTCGACGCCCGGCTCAGCCGCATCGTCACCACCAGCCACGGCGAACCAGAGGCGGGTGCCAACGCGCGGCTGCTGACGCTGCTGCCGCTCGGCCGGAAGGCCTTCGGCGTGACCCTGCTCGGCCTCGTCGCGCTGTCGCTGCTGTCGATCTTCGGCATCGCCGTCACGCCTCTGCTGGCCGGCGCCGGCGTGCTCGGCATCGCCATCGGCTTCGGCGCGCAGACGCTGGTGCGCGACGTGCTCTCGGGCGTGTTCTACCTCGCCGAGGATGTGTTCCGG
Organism: Alsobacter sp. R-9; assembly: GCF_054612375.1. Classification (NCBI taxonomy): domain Bacteria; kingdom Pseudomonadati; phylum Pseudomonadota; class Alphaproteobacteria; order Hyphomicrobiales; family Alsobacteraceae; genus Alsobacter; species Alsobacter sp. R-9. The sequence goes on from NZ_JBTSWJ010000014.1 coordinate 20,136, forward strand.
ATCGGCGACTACATCGAGGCCGGCAGCGCCAAGGGCACGGTGGAACGGATCACGCTGCGCACCGTGGCACTGCGCCACCAGAACGGCCCGCTGCACTTCGTGCCCTACGGCGCGCTCGGCTCGGTCCGCAACAACTCGCGCGACTGGGTCATCGACAAGTTCGAGATTCCCCTGCCGCCCGAGGTGGACAGCGAGTTCGTGCGCAAGCTGATCAAGAAGATCGGCCAGCAGATGCTGGAGGACCCTGAACTCGCCCCGCTCATCGTCGAGCCGCTGAAGGCCAAGCTCTATCGCATCGAGCCGGGGGTGAAGGTATTCCGCTGCAAGGTGCAGACGCCTCCCGGCAAGCAGTTCGAGGTGCGCGCGGCGGCCTACCGCCGCATCGAGGCGGCGCTGCGGGACAACGGCATCCGCTTCGCCGACAGCCGCTCCCAGATCATCCTGCAGGGCCCGCCGGCTGCGGGCGCGGTGGATCAACCGGCCAACGCCTGACGGCGCGGGCCGCGGATCAACCGGCCAACGCCTGAGGCGTCTCCACAGGCCTGACATCGACCGACACCGCGAGCCGCTGCCCGGCCGAGGCGAGCACCACGCCGGAAACGGGCGCCACGTCGGCGTAGTCGCGCCCGCGCGCCAGCACGACATGGTCCTCGCCGGCCCGCATCGCATTCGTCGGGTCGAGCCCGATCCACCCGGCTTCCGGTCCGCACCACACGGACACCCAGGCATGCGTGGCGTCTGCGCCGGTCAGGCGTTCCCGCCCGGCCGGCGAACGGGTGCGCAGGTAGCCGCTGACATAGGCCGCCGGCAGGCCGAGCCCGCGCAGGCCCGCGATCATCAGGTGGGCAAAGTCCTGGCAGACCCCGCGGCGCGTCGCCATGACGTCGGCCACCGGCGTCGAGACGTCCGTCGCGGCGGGATCGTAGGCGAAGTCCGCATGGATGCGGCAGGCGAGATCGAGCGCGCCGTCGGCAACGCTGCGCCCTGCCGGGAAGGATGCGGCCGCGTAGGCGGTGACGCTGTGGGGCAGCGGCACGTAGCGGCTGGCGAAGAGGTGGTGGATGGGGCTCGCTGGACCGAGGTCGGCGACCCCGGCCGCGACGTCCCGGACCGTCTCCCATGGCGTCGCCCAGAGGACGTCCGCCGGCGGCTGCACGACGACGCGCGAGCGCGCCCGGATGACGAGCGCGGCGTGGGGGTCCCCGAAGCGCAACACCCGCACGGCATTGCCGAAGAAATCGGTGACGGAGGCGGATTCGACGGGCGCCGGGTCCACGTCGATGCTCGACTCCAGCACATCCTGCCCGGGCTCCCGGCGCGGCTCGAGCCGCAGCACGCAGCGGGCGCCGCCGACGCGCGAGCCATATTCGTAGGTCGTCACATGGTCGATGTCGTAGATCACGCGCCGTCCTCGACCGCGTCGGCCGCCACGTCGGGCTGCGAGAAGAAGCGCTGCGTGATCTCGTTGGAGAGATCCATCAGCCGGTTCTCGACGGAGAGGACCGTGTCCGGGTCGACGTCCGACACGTCGATGACCCTGAGCACGGTGCTCAGCTGCAGGACGATCTTCTGCGGCAGGTCGAGAGCCTCGTGGCTCGGGACGTCGGAGAGGCCGGCCAGATGGTCGCGCAGCCGCGCCACCTGGAAGGCGACCGAGCGCGGGTTGCCGTCGTCGAGCACCACGAGGTCGATCACCGGCAGGCGCTGCGCGCCCATCAGGTAGCGGGCGCGATAGGTGATCTGGCTGTCGGACAGCTCCAGCAGAGCATCGAGGCAGGGCGGCGGGGCGTCGCGCTCGGCGAGGCGCCGCACGAAGCGCCCGGTGAGGATGCCGCGCTCGATGCGCCGGCCGATCTCCAGGAAGCGCCAGCCACTGAGCCGGTTCATGTTCTCCTGCGCCAGCCCGGAGAAGGCCGCGATGATGCGCAGGGCGTGTTCCGCCAGCTCGAGCGACTCGCCCGGTCCCCGCGGCCCGTCGGGCCTCTGCTCGAACGGCGCGGCCAGCGCCGCCAGCGCCCTGACGGCGTCCGGCGACAGCCGGTCGCGGATGACGGACGCCGTGCGGCGCACCTCCTGCAGAAGCCGGCGCACCGAGCCGGCGTGATCCTGGCTCGACAGCGCGGCCTCGATCGCCGCCGCCGACGATCCCTTGACCGCCGCTCCGAGCCCGGGCGCCGCGCCCCAGGCGCCGAGCAGGTCGACGAGGCGCAGCAGCGCCTCGCGCGCCGGCCCGCTCGTCTCCGAGTTCTCGACGCTGAGGCCGGCGAGGCAGCGAACCACCCGCAGCGTCGCCTCGCCGCGTTCGAGGTAGCGCCCGAGCCAGAACAGGTTCTCCGCCGCCCGGCTCGGCAGGTAGCCGATGACGCGGCGCACCGGCTGCGTGCCGGGTTGGGGCAGCAGCGAGACCGACTGGTCGACTGGCGCGCGCGAAGTGACCCACACGTCGGCGGACCGGCCGCCGTGCTGCATCGACAGCGCACGCGGGTCCGGCGTCTCGGAGACCCGGCAGAACCCTCCCGGCAGCACCTCCCATCCGTCCGGCGTTGCCACGACATAGGCGCGCAGCGTGAAGGGCCGCGGCTGCAGGCGCCCGTCCTGCCAGACGGGCATCGTCGAGAGGCGCACGATCTCCTGCCCCACCACCCCATGCCCGCGCTCGGCGATGAAGCGCTCCGCCGCCCGCCGGTCCGGCGCATCGAGGGCGGCGCCGGCCACCGGCACCGGCCCGAACGGCCACCCGGCGACGGCGCTGAAGGCCGGCGCGAGCGCCAGCCGGTCGAGGCCCGAGAGCACGGTCGCGCGCTCCGCCGGCTGGCCGCACCACCATGTGGCGACGATGGGCAGGAGCAGGTCCTCGCCTGTCAGGCGGCGCGCCAGCGAGGGCAGGAAGCCGAGCAGCGCGCGGCTCTCGACGACGCCGGCGCCGAGCCCGTTGGCGAGGGCGACCGACCCCGCCCGCACCGCCTGCACGAGCCCCGGCACGCCGATCTGCGACGACGGCTCCAGTTCGACCGGGTCCGCGAACTCGCTGTCGAGGCGCCGCACGATCACGTCGACGCGCTTCAGGCCGCCGATGGTGCGGACATACACCGCGTCGTCACGGACCGTGAGGTCCCCGCCCTCCACCAGCAGGAAGCCGAGGTAGCGCGACAGGTAGGCGTGCTCGAAATAGGTCTCGTTGAGCGGCCCCGGCGACAGCAGCGCGATGCGCGAGTTGCCGCGCGCCGCCTGCGCCGCGAGCGCGGCGCGCCACGCCTGGAAGAACGGCGCCAGCCGCAGCACGTTCATCCGCCCGTAGAGGTCCGGGAGCGCGCGGGACAGCGCGATCCGGTTCTCCAGCGCGTAGCCCATGCCAGACGGCGCCTGCGCCCGGTCCCCCAGCACCCACCAGCGCCCGTCCGGCCCCCGTCCGAGATCGGCAGCATAGACCTGCAGCCGTCGTCCGCCGCGCGGAGCGACGCCGACCATGGGCCGGAGGAAGTCAGGGCTGCCCGCGACGACGGCGGCCGGCAGCGCGCCCTCCCGCACCAGCGCGGCATCGCCGTAGACGTCGGCCAGGACGGCGTCCAGAAGCTGCGCGCGCTGCACGAGACCGCGGCCGATTGCCGACCACTCGTCCTCGTCGATCACGAGCGGAATGTGGCTCAGCGGCCAGGGCCGCTCCGTACTCTGCCCGGCGTCATACACGCGATAGTAGACACCGCTGTCCTGCTGGTGGCGGTCCGCAATGGCGAAGGCGGCATCGACATCGGCGGCGGACGCCACCGCGAGCGCCTGCAGCACCGGCTCCCAGTGCGGCCGGATGGCGCCGCTCTCGTCCAGCATCTCGTCGCGCGCGCCCGGAAGCGGCCGGTAGCCCGACAGCAGGACGCGCCGCCGCACTTCCACCGTCGGATCGTCGGGGGACGCGGCGGACAGCACGTCAGACCCTGCCTGCGCCCGGCGGGCGCCGCAGGTCGAGCGTCAGCGGGAACTCGACCGAAGGTTCGGGCGCCGGCACGGCGGAACGACCGGGCGTATGTCCGAACGCCTCGAAGCGGGCGAGGCGCCGCGCCTCGGCCTCGTAGGCGTTCACGGGGAAGGTGTCGTAGTTGCGCCCGCCGGGATGGGCGACGTGGTAGACGCAGCCGCCCACGGAGCGACCCGTCCACGTGTCGATGAGGTCGAAGGTCAGCGGCGCGTGCACCGGGATCGTCGGGTGCAGCCCCGAGGCCGGCTGCCATGCCTTGTAACGAACACCCGCCACCGCCTCGCCGGGGCGGCCGGTCTGCGTCATCGGCACGCGGCGGCCATTGCAGGCGACGACATGGCGCGCCGGGTTGAAGCCCTCGAGCTTCACCTGCAGCCGCTCCACCGAGGAGTCGACGTAGCGCACGGTGCCGCCGACGGCGCCCGTCTCGCCGAGCACGTGCCAGGGTTCCAGTGCCTGTCGAATCTCCATCTGCGCGCCCGCGACGTCCACGGCCCCGCAGAACGGGAAGCGGAACTCGCGCTGCGCCTCGAACCACAGGGGCTCGAAGTCGTAGCCCTCGCGCCGCAGGTCGTCGAGGATGGAGAGGAAGTCCTCCCAAACGAAGTGCGGCAGCATGAAGCGGTCGTGCAGCGCCGTCCCCCAGCGCACCAGCGCGCCATGTTGCGGTTCGCGCCAGAACCACGAGACGAGGGCGCGCAGGAGCAGTTGCTGCGCGAGCGACATCCGCGAGTCGGGCGGCATCTCGAAGGAGCGGAACTCGACGAGGCCGAGCCGTCCCGTCGGCCCGTCGGGCGAGAACAGCTTGTCGATGCAGATCTCGGAGCGGTGCGTGTTGCCGGTGACGTCGACGAGCAGGTTGCGGAACAGACGGTCGACGAGCCACGGCGGCGTCTCGCGCCCGCCCGGCCCCTCGACCATCGCCATGGCGATCTCGAGCTCGTAGAGGGCGTCGTGCCGCGCCTCGTCGATGCGCGGAGCCTGGCTGGTCGGCCCGATGAACAGCCCCGAGAACAGGTAGGACAGCGACGGGTGCCGCTGCCAGTAGAGCACGAGGCTCTTCAGGAGGTCGGGCCGGCGCAGGAACGGGCTGTCGTTCGGCGTAGCGCCGCCCAGCACCACGTGGTTGCCGCCGCCGGTGCCGCAGTGGCGCCCGTCGATCATGAACTTGTCCGTGCCGAGGCGCGCGAGCCGCGCCTCCTCGTACACGCCCTGCGTGACGTCCACCGCCTCCCGCCAGCTCGCGGCCGGCTGGACGTTGACCTCGATGACCCCGGGATCGGGGGTCACCTTGAGCACCGCCAGGCGCGGGTCGTGCGGCGGCTGGTAGCCTTCGAGGCGGACCGGGAGCCCGGCGTCGCGCGCCGAGTCCTCCACCGCCGCGACGAGTTCGAGATAGTCCTCCAGCGCCTGCACCGGGGGCATGAACACGTAGAGGATGCCCTCGCGCACCTCGAAGGCGACGGCGGTTCGCACCATGCCGAGGCCGGCCTCGTACTGCTCGACAACGTCCTGCCGCGCGCCGTCGTCGGCACCCCGCACGCGCTGGGAGAGCTGCTCGGCGCTCGGCAGCGGACCGCGCGGCTCGGACGGGTCGGTCGGCACCACGTAGGGGTAGGACGCGGGCGGCACGTAGGGCAGCGACCCCAGCGGCAGGCGGAAGCCCACAGGCGAGTCGCCCGGAACGAGGAACAGCTTCCCGCGCCGCAGCGACCAGCGCTCGCTGACCCAGCGGCGGTCGCGGGCCGCGGCGTTCCAGCGCTGCACCGGGAGCACCATTCCGACCGGTTGGCCGAGGCCGCGCTCGAAGACCCGCGCCATGCGGGCCCGCGCCTCGGGGTCCTCCAGCCGGGACTCGACCGGGTCCACGTTCACCGGCAGCTCGGCCTCCTTCAGGATCCAGTGGGCCGGGTCCTCGAAGGCGGGAAGGACGCACTCTCTCGGCAGGCCCAGCCGCTCGGCGACGCCCGTCGCCACGGCCGCGAGCGCATCAGGCGCCGGAGGCTCGGCAGGGGCCTCCACCGCGAGCAGCGACGGATCGCGCCAGATCGGCTGGCCGTCCTTGCGCCAGTAGAGCGAGAAGGTCCAGCGGGGCAGCGATTCCCCCGGGTACCACTTGCCCTGCCCGTGGTGCAGCAGGCCGCCGGGGGCGAAGCGCTCGCGCAGCCGTCGCACCAGGTCGTCGGCGCGCTGGCGCTTGGTCGGCCCGACCGCGTCGGTGTTCCACTCGGCCGCCTGGTAGTCGTCGATCGACACGAAGGTGGGCTCGCCGCCCATGGTCAGGCGCACGTCGCCCGCCACGAGGTCCGCGTCCACCACGTCGCCCAGCGCCGCGAGGCGGTGCCAGCTCTCGTCAGAGAACGGCAGCGTCACCCGCGGCGACTCGGCGACGCGGGTCACGCCCATGTGGAACCCGAACTCGACCTCGGCGTAGCCGACCATGCCGCTGATCGGCGCGGCCGAACGGTAGTGCGGCGTGGCGGCGAGCGGCAGGTGCCCCTCGCCGCAGAAAAGGCCCGACGTGGGGTCGAGGCCGAGCCATCCCGCGGCGGGGATGTACACCTCGGCCCAGGCGTGCAGGTCGGTGAAGTCGTGGTCGGTCCCGGTCGGACCGTCGAGTGCCTTCAGGTCGTGCTTGAGCTGGATCAGGTAGCCGGAGACGAAGCGGGCGGCGAGGCCGAGCCGCCGCAGCGCCTGCACCAGCAGCCAGCCGGTGTCGCGGCACGACCCCTTGCCGAGGCGCAGCGTCTCGTCCGGCGTCTGCACGCCCGGCTCCATGCGGATGACGTAGCCGATCTGCCGCTGCAGCCGCTGGTTGATGTCGACGAGGAACGTGACGATGGGGGTCTCGGCGCGCGAGATCGACGCGACGAAGTCGTCGAGCAGCGGCCCGTGGTCGTCGAGTTCGAGATAGGGCAGCAGCTCGTGCTTGAGCTCGGGCGGATAGGTGAACGGAAAGTGCTCGGCGTAGCCCTCGACGAAGAAGTCGAACGGGTTGACCACGGCGAGGTCGGCGACGAGGTCGACCTCGATCTTCAGCTCCGTCGCCGGCTCCGGGAACACGAAGCGCGCCAGCCAGTTGCCGTGGGGATCCTGCTGCCAGTTGATGAAGTGGTTAGCCGGGGTCACCTTGAGCGAGTAGCTCTTGACCGTCGTGCGGCAGTGGGGCGCCGGTCGCAGTCGTATGACCTGCGGCCCTAGCGTGACGGGCCGGTCGTAGCGGTAGTGGGTGACGTGGTTGAGGGCGGCGGTGATCGACACGGGGCTCGTTCCGGGCTTCGGGGCCGCCGGTCCGGCCGCTCCCCCGCCTCCGGTCGAGCCGGCGGCAACGAAGCAGCGTAGACTGGCCGGGTCGAGAGGCAAGGCCCGTGCCGCACTATGGCGGGCATAACCTTGACGGCGCGTCAAGCGACGGGCCGGCCCGCGGGAGACACCGACCATGACCGACGCCGCCGGCCACCGCCCGACCCGCACCGAAACCGACAGCTTCGGCCCGATCGAGGTGCCGGCCACCAGCTACTGGGGCGCCCAGACCGAGCGGTCGCTGCACTTCTTCCGGATCGGCACGGAAACCATGCCGGAGGAGCTCATCACCGCGCTGGTGATGGTCAAGAAGGCGGCGGCGCAGGTGAACGCCGAGCTGGGCGAGCTCGACGCGGGCCTCTCGGAGGCGATCGTGGCGGCGGCGGACGAGGTACTGTCCGGCGCGCTGAGGGACCAGTTCCCGCTCTCCGTGTGGCAGACCGGCTCGGGCACGCAGACCAACATGAACGCCAACGAGGTGCTGGCCGGCCGGGCCAACGAAATCCTGGGAGCGGGGCGCGGGGGCAAGGCGCCCGTGCATCCCAACGACCACGTCAACCGGGGGCAGTCGTCCAACGACACCATCCCCACGGCCATGCACGTCGCCGTCGGCATGGCGGCGAGCCGCCGCCTGCTGCCGGCGCTTCGCGGCCTGCACGAGGCACTGGACGCCAAGGCGAAGGCCTTCGCCGGCATCGTCAAGATCGGCCGCACGCACACGCAGGACGCGACGCCGATCACGCTGGGTCAGGAGTTCTCGGGCTACGCGGCGCAGGTGGCGGGAGCCGAGAGGCGCATCGAGACGGCGCTGGCCGACGTCTGGCCGCTCGCGCAGGGAGGCACTGCCGTCGGGACCGGCCTCAACGCCCATCGGGAGTTCGGCGACCGGGTGGCCGCCCGGCTCGCGCAGGAGACGGGCCTGCCCTTCACGGGGGCCGCAAACAAGTTCGAGGCGCTGGCCGCCCATGACGGTCTGGTCTTCCTGCACGGCGCGCTCGACGCGGCGGCAGCGGGGTTCTTCAAGGTGGCCAACGACATCCGCCTGCTCGCCTCAGGCCCGCGCTCGGGGCTTGGCGAACTGCTCATTCCCGAGAACGAGCCGGGATCGTCGATCATGCCAGGCAAGGTCAACCCGACGCAGGCCGAGGCGGTCACGATGGTCTGCGCCCGCGTCTTCGGCAACCAGGCGACGGTCGCCTTCGCCGGCAGCCAGGGCCATTTCGAGCTCAACGTCTACAAGCCGGTGATCGCCGACGCTGTGCTCCAGTCGATCCGCCTGCTGGCCGACGCGGCGGACAGCTTCCGCGCCCATTGCATCGAGGGCATCCAACCCGACGAGCCCCGCATCCGCGAGCATCTCGACCGCTCGCTGATGCTGGTGACGGCGCTGGCGCCACGCATCGGCTACGACGCCGCCGCCGCGGTGGCCAAGGCGGCGCACGCCAACGGCACCACGCTTCGGGAGGAGGCGATCCGGTTGGGCCACGTCAGCGGCGAGGAGTTCGATGCGCTGGTGGTCCCATCGGCCATGACGGGCCGCTGACCTTCGGCGGCAGTTCAGGCCTTGGCGAGCGTCGCGTCCCGCTCGTCGAGCCGGCGCAGGAGAGTCGCGGCCGTGATGCCGGTCAGCGCCATCACGAGCGCGCAGGCGAGCAGGGTCACGCGTGCCGTGTCGCCGTGCATGAACGGCCCCAGGATGATCGGGGCCACCGCCTGGCCCATGAAGAAGAAGAAGGCGTGCAGCGCCACGGCCGATCCGCGCGCCTCGGGCGCGAGGCCGGTGGCACGGGTCTGCAGGCCGTTGTGCAGCGCAAAGAAGCCGAACCCGAGCAGCAGGAACCCGAAGGACGACACCTGCCAGGGGGCCGGGAAGGAAAAGACGAGCTGCCCCGCCCCCGCGATGAACCCGCCTGCCGCCATCAGCGTGAAGGGCGAGAAGAGCCGCAGCAGGACGCCGACGAAGATCGAGAACACGATCCCTCCGGCGCCGAGCGACGCGACGACGAAGCCCGCCTCGGCGGTCCCTCCGACGCCCCGCGTCTGGATGATCTCCGCCACGAACGGGAACACGCCGTAGACGGCGATGCCCTCGAGGAAGACGGCCCCGTAGCAGATCGGCGCCCGCGGGTTGCGGAAGACCTTCCGGTAGCCCTCGCGCATGCCGCCGAGGCTGAACCCGCGGGAGGACGCCGCCTTCGGCGGTTCCCGCAGCAGCACCAGCACGGCGGCGGTGGCCGGCAGGGCGATGATGGCGGCCGTCCAGAAGGGACCGCGCCAGCCGAAGGCCTCGGCGATGACGCCCGAGGACATCAGGCCGATCAGCGTCCCGACGGTCGCGGCGGCGATCATCCGGGAGAGCGCGATCTGCCGGGCGGGCCCCTCGAACCGGTCGCCGATGACGGCGATGCCCAGCGGGATGAGCCCGCCGCCTGCGATGCCGGCGAGGATGCGGGACGCGAAGAGCGCCTCCAGCGTCGGCGAGACGGCGGCGGCGAAGAGCGCGAGGGTCAGCACGACCATGCAGGCGCGCAGCACCAGCGACTTGCCGTAGGCGTCGCCGAGCGGCCCGAGGATCGGCTGGAACAGGCCGTAGGGGAGCGCGAAGGCCGTGGCGAGAAGGGCCGCCGTCGTCACCGCCACGCCGAAATGCCCGGCGATGAGCGGCACCAGCGGGTCGGGGATGCGGATGGCGAGCGCCCCCGTCAGCGAGCAGATCCCGAGGATGATCAGCAGGCGAAGCTGCTCTCCCGTCATCCGCCTGCCCGCATGATCGTCGCCCCGCCCAGCCTGCGTGGCAGCCGTTCCCGCCGCGCGGGCGGCACCCTCGTTCCGGCCGGCCGAGATGTCAACGCGCCGCCAGCGGCATGGCAGGGTTGCAGCTTGCGCCTCCCGGCCGGTTGACGCCGGCGGCGAAGCACCGTCACATCCCCGGCAACACGGGAGGACGACGCATGAGACAGGCGTGGCGCTGGTTCGGGCCGAAGGACCCGGTGAGCCTCGACGACATCCGACAGGCCGGCGCGACCGACATCGTCAACGCGCTCCACGAGCTGCCTCCCGAGGAGGCTTGGACCCGCAAGCTGGTCGCCGAGCGCAAGGCCCTGATCGAGACGACCCCGCCCGGCCGCGTCCCGCTGACGTGGTCGGTGGTCGAGAGCATTCCGGTCCCCGACGACGTGAAGCGGCTCGGCAAGGGCGCCCGGGCGTCGATCGCAGCGTGGATCGCCAGCCTCGAGGCCGTCGCCGCCGAGGGCATCCGCGTCGTCTGCTACAACTTCATGCCCATCGTGGACTGGACGCGCACGGACCTGGACTGGCCCGTCTCGACGGGTGCGACGGCTCTGCGGTTCGACAACGACCGCTTCGCCGCCTTCGACCTCTACGTCCTGAAGCGCCCGGGCGCCGAGCGGGACTGGGACGACGCCGTGAAGGCCCGGGCGCGGGCCGCGCTCGACGCGATGGCGGCCGACGAGGTCGCGACGCTCACCCGCACCATCGCAGCCGGCCTGCCGGGCGCCACGACGGACGCGCTCGACCTCGACGCGTTCCGCGCCCGGCTCGCCGCCTATGCCGGCATCGACGCGCCGCGCCTGCGTCAACACCTGATCGAGTTCCTCGAGGAGGTGGCCCCCGTCGCGCAGGACCTCGGCGTGCGGCTCACCCTGCACCCGGACGACCCGCCCCGGCCGCTCTTCGGGCTGCCGCGCATCGCCTCCACGGGCGACGACTACCAGGCCCTGTTCGACGCGGTTCCGGTCGCGGCCAACGGCATGTGCTTCTGCACGGGCAGCCTCGGCGTGCGTCCCGACAACGACCTCGTCGCCATCGCCGAGCGCTTCGCCCCGCGCATCGGCTTCGCCCACCTGCGCGCGACGAAGCGGGAAGCGGACCCGATGTCGTTCCACGAGGCCGACCACCTCGACGGCGACGTGGACATGGTCGGCGTGCTGCGGGCCCTGTCGCGGGAGGATCGTCGGCGCGGCGCGGCCGACAGCATCCCCTTCCGTCCGGACCACGGGCACCGGATGCTGGACGACCTCGCCAAGACGACCAACCCCGGATACTCGGCCATCGGCCGTCTCAAGGGCCTCGCCGAGCTGCGCGGCGTCCTGCGGGCCGTGGAGCAGCTGGCCTGATCCGTCCGCAGCGGCGCTACGTCGCACCCTGCGCGTAGCCGGTGACCCGTTCCACGCCGTTCGAGACGGCCGGGCAGGACAGCGTCCACACCACGCCGCCCGGCGGATAGTCGAGGGTCACCGTCCCGTCGAGCGCACGCGCCACCACGCGGGTGGTGACGGTGTGGCCGAACCCCAGCCGCTCGGGCGGCTTGAGACCGTCGACGCCCGTCTCCCGCCACACCAGCCGGAAGTGGCCGTCGTCGAGGCTCCAGTTCACCAGGACGCCACCGCCTTCGGTGGCCAGCGCCCCGTGCTTCACCGCGTTCGTCGCGAGTTCGTGGAGCGCCATGCCGATGTTCTGCGCCGCGTCCGGGCTGAGGCGCACGCGCGGCCCATCCACCTTGATGCGGCCGCCGATCCCGTCGGCATGGTGGCCGAGCTGGGACCGCACCAGATCGGCCATGTCGGCGCCGGCCCAGTTCTGCTGGACGAGGAGATCGTGGGAGCCGGCCAGGCTCTGCAGCCGGGACGAGAAGCGGCTGGTGAAGTCCTCCAGCGACGGCGACGTGCGGGCGATCTGCTGGGCCATGGCCTGGACGACGCTGAGCAGGTTCTTCGTGCGGTGCGTCAGTTCCCGCATCAGGTAGTGCTGCTGCGCCTCCCGCTGCTTGCGCTCGGTGACGTCCTCGACGATCACGCCCACCGCGCTCACGCCGCCGGGGGTGGTGACCGGGTAGAAGGTGACGAGGTAGTCCCTGCGCCCCCCGTGCCTGCCGTCGTCGCCCCGCACTTCGATGTCCTGCACGGGCTGTCCCGTGGCGAGGACCTTCTCGAAGGCCGGCTTCACCAGCGGCTTGAGGCTCGGCAGCACGTCCCAGAGCCGCCGTCCCGCGTCGGCCTCGGGGGGCACGCCTGTCGCCGCTGCCAACCAGGGGTTGATTCTCAGGACCACGCCGTCCCGGTCGAAGAGGGCGATGCCGACAGGCGCCGACCGGTACAGTCCCACGAGCTCCGCGACCGTCCGCTCCAGCGTGGCCGTGCGCTCGGAGAGTGTCCGCGACGTCCGGGCCAGCGCGTCGGCGACCTCGTTCGCCTCGCGCAGGTCGCTGTCCATGGCAGTCCAGGACGCCGGCGAATGGATCCGCTCGGCCCGGACGGCGAGCAGGCGCACCGGTTCGGCCAGCCTTCGCCCGAACAGCAGCGCGAGCCCGAGGGACAGCGCGACCAGCGAGACCGCGGCAAGCCCGAGGAGCCCCAGTGACTTGTGGACCGCTGCGTCGACGGTCCCTGCCGTGACGCCGACCCACAGCGTCCATCCGGTGCTCGAGACCGGGGCCACCGCCATCAGCGCCGGCCTGCCCTCGAGGTTGATGGCCTGGAGGTGGCCCATCTCCGCCCCGGCCGGAAACGGCGCGTCGCGACCGGTGTCCGTGTTGCCCCGTCGAGTCGTGGCGACGACCCGCCGCTGCGCGTCGGCGAGGCCCGCGACGGTCTCGCTGCCCCCGAGCTCGGTTCTCAGGATCTCGGCGAGACGGGATGAGGGAACGAGGATGCCGAGGAGGTGCGTCGGCCGGGGGCCGCGCGGCACCGCGATCCGGACCGCGACCGACCAGGTGCCGTCGATGGGCGCCGGGGGCAGGCCCGAGACGACGGCGAGGCCGGAGTCGAGCGCCCTCTTGTCAGCCTCGCCGAAGGAGATCGGCGGCCCCGCGAGCCCTGCAGGCAGGCGGGTGTCGATGAGGCGCGCGCCCTCCATGTCCCGCAGGAGGATGGTCAGGCCCGTGGCGGAGGAGAGCCGGCTCGCCTGCAGCGCGAACGTCCCGACGTCACCGTTCATCAGCGCGGGCGAGGTGGCCAGCGCCTCCAGCGTCGCGATGAGACCGGAGAGGTGACGCTCCACGTCGCCCGCCAGGTTGCGGGTGGTGTCGGCGATGACGGTCTCCAGCCGCTGCCGCTCGCCGGTCTGGAACCGCGTGAAGAGGATCAGTGCAAGCACGACCACCGGAATCGCGATGGCGAGGCCGAATGCGATCAGATGGGTCCGGAAGGACCATCCCAGATGCTTGCCCAGGGGCTTGGGCCGGTCGTCTCCAGCGCGCATCATCCACCACGATCCGCCGCCGCGCCGGCGGCGACGGACCGAGTAAAGGCAAGACGACGACGGCCGGCAAGCAGAGGCTTTGCCGGCCGTCCCGTTCCACGATTTCTGGCGGCCCGGCCAGGAACCGGCCCGCCGGACCCGCCGCGACCGCCCGGTGCGACGATCAGCCCTTGAGCTTCGCCGCGATGGCGGCCACGTGCCGGCCCTGGTAGCGGGCTCCGTCGAGCTCCACCTTCGAGGGCATGCGCGAGCCGTCGCCGCCCGTGATCGTCGAGGCGCCGTAGGGCGAGCCGCCCTTGATCTCGTCGACGCCCGTCTGACCGGCGAAGGCGTAGGGGAGCCCGACCACGACCATGCCGTGGTGCATCAGCGTCGGAATGAAGCCGAGGATGGTCGACTCCTGCCCGCCGTGCTGCGTCGCCGACGACGTGAAGGCCGAGCCCACCTTGCCGACGAGCTTGCCCTGCGCCCAGAGGCCGCCGGTCTGGTCCCAGAAGTTGCGCATCTGCGACGCCATCGTGCCGAAGCGCGTGCCGGCGCCGACGATGATCGCGTCGTAGTCGGCGAGTTCGCCCGGCTTGGCCACCTCGGCCTTCTGGTCGAGCTTGAAGTGGCTCGCCTTGGCGACATCCTCGGGCACCAGCTCGGGCACGCGCTTGATCGTGACGGTCGCGCCCGTCTCGCGCGCGCCCTCCGCCACCGCTTCCGCCATGGCCTCGATGTGGCCGTAGGACGAGTAATAGAGCACGAGCACCTTGGTCATCGGAACACTCCGGTCGTCTGTTCGAGGGCGCGCCGGCTGGCGCGTTCGGGTGCACAAGTGGGCGTCCCGCCGGTCAAGGCAACGTGCAACGGTGCAAGACTGCCCTTGCAGGGGCTTGGCAGCGCGCCGCGGCGCCTCAGGCCGGGAGGCGCACCACCGTCACCGTGCAGGGCGCCTCGGCGACGACCTGTGCCGAGACACTGCCGAGATAGCGGCGCAAGGCCGAACTTGCCCGGGCACCGACGACGATGTGGTCGACGCTGTTGTGGTGCGCGTACTCGATGAGCGCCGACGCCGGATCGACCGCCTCGAGCACGTGGTAGCTGACGCGGTCGTCGCCGTCCGCCAGCGGCCGCGCCCACTCCTTGAGCTCGACGAGGCGCTGCACGTAGGGGTTGCCGGCTCCCTCCCCCGTCGATTCGACGGCGAGGATCGCCGTCTTCAGCACCGTGACGCACGCCAGCCGCGCATCGGGATCGGCGTCGAGCGCGCGGCGCGCGTGCACGCGCAGGACGTCGGCCAGCGGGTCGACGCCATTGGACAGGTCGACGGCCGCCATCACGATCGGCGCCGTCGAGAGATGCTGGACGACGGCAGGCCGCAGCCTCCGCTCCACGCGGCGGGAGCGCAGCCACCGCTTGAGCGTGACGAGAACTCCGTCCTGCTGCGTCCGCCGGGCCCGCTCCGTCAGCGCCACCTGCTCGGGGTGCTGCAGCGCGAAGGCGAGCTGGGCCGGCGTCGCGTAGCGCTTCTCCGGATCGATCTCCAGGCAGCGCAGGATGACCTCCTGCAGCCACTCCGGACAGTCCGGGGCGTGACGGCGCGGCGGCACCGGGTCGCGCCACAGTCGCTTCAACATTCCCCCGCGTCCCTGCGGCGACCCGAACGGCAGCTTCCCGGTGACGAGTTCGTACAGCATCACCCCGAGCGCGAAGATGTCGCTGCGGCGGTCGCCGCGGTCGCCGACGATCTGCTCGGGCGAAATGTACGCGCCCGTCCCCATCGGCACGTCCGATTCCTCGGCGAGGAGGTCGGGCAGGTCGTCGTGCCGCGACAGGCCGAAATCCAGCAGGACGGCCGAGCCGTCGGGGCGGATCATGACGTTGGAGGGCTTCAGGTCGAGGTGCAGGACCCTCTGGCGATGCAGGTCCTGCAGCGCGCGGGCCAGCCGCAGTCCCGTCTCGACGACGCGATCGGGCGGAAGCGGGGCCGCCTCGACGTCGCCGACGAGGCTGCGGCCCTCCACGCGCTCCATGACCAGGAAGGGCAGCCGCGAGAAGTCGCCGGCGGCCACGAAGCGCGGCACGTGCGGGCCGGACAGGCGCGGCAGGATCAGCTGCTCCACCTCGAAGCCGACGATGGCGGAGACGTCCTCGCCTTCGGCCAGCGAGGGGATCTTCATGGCGAGCGGGCCCTCGTCGGGCGGGGCGGTGGCCGGTTCCTCCCGTTCCACGGCCCACAGGCTTCCCATGCCGCCCTGATGGAGACGCCTGAGCAGGCGGAACCCCTCGACGACCTGGCCTTCGGCGTAGCTCTGCCGCATCGTGTCCCCCGTTCAGCGGCCCCTGGCGAGACGGGAGGCGAGGCTTTCGGGGAGGCCTGCCGCCAGGATCTTCCGGGCCGCGGCGTCCACGTCATAGGCGACGCGGACGAATGTGAGTTCGCTCGGCCTGTCCGAGAGGAGGCCGTAGCAGGCTGCCGGGCTGCCGTCCCGCGGCTGGCCCACCGCGCCGAGCACAGCCAGCCAGCGCCGCGACATGGCCAGCGGCAGCGCGACGCCCGGGCCGGGCTGGTGCAGCGCGGGCGGGCGCAGCGGCGCCATGTGGTACAGCGCCGGTACGTGCGTGTGTCCGCACAGGGTCACCCGGTGCGTCGTCGACCGCAGGCTTCGCTCGGCGTCCACCGTCGAACGGATGTATCCCCAGCCCTCCGGCGCCCACGCGTTGGCATGGACGAACAGCACCTCGCCGTCCGCATGCTCCAGGGGAAGCCCGGCGAGGAAGCCCACCTGGGCTTGCGACAGCCGCCCCCGGGTCCAGGCGATCGCAGCGGCCGCCGCTTCCGTCATGCCGGGATCGGGCGTCACGGCAGCCGCGTCGTGGTTCCCCCGGATGGCGACGGCGCCGTCTGCCACCAGCTGCGCGACCGTCTCGCACACCCACTCGGGATCCGCGCCATAGCCGACGAGGTCGCCGAGGAACACGAGCCGCTCCGCGCCGCGTCGCCGTGCATCGGCGAGGCAGGCCGTCAGCGCCTCGCGATTGGAATGGACGTCGGCGAAGACGGCGGTCAGCACGGCGGGGCCCCGGGGAGACGGACGAGCCATTCGACCGGCATTCGCCGCGCCCGCCAATTAGGCGAAGTGCTGAGCATCCGGGCAGGGACCGGCGTGGTCCACGTCCCGCTCTCCTCGCGACAACCCGGGATGTTATTCCAATTCATGAAATCATATCTATTGATGATGATCAATTGAAAAGATTTCAAGGATATCATATTCATGCAAACGTGACGGACATGGAAAGTCTTCGCTGCTGTCCCGGCGGCGAATATTATCAAGAACGTTACACTTTAGGGCCGACTGCCGTTCTCTGAGGGGCCGGGCCGGAGGCTTTCTTTTCGAAGGTGCAGCCGTTTCATGTCCCTCCCGGCCGCCGATCCCCTTCGCATCCTCGTGATCGAGGACTCCCCGTCGCTGCGCCGCACGGTGGTCGACTACATGAGGGCCAGCGGGTTCGCTGCGCTCGAGGCGTGGAGCGTGGCAGGAGCCAAGGTGATCCTGGAGCGGACACCGCCCGACATCGTCCTGCTCGACCTCATGCTGGAGGACGGCGAAGGGTACGAGCTCCTGGAGCTCTTCGCGCCGCGCGGCATTCCGCTGATGGTCGTTTCGGCGAAGGCCTCGACGGAAGATCGAATCCACTGTCTGGAGCGGGGGGCGGACGACTACCTCGTCAAGCCGTTCGAGCTGCGGGAGCTTCTCCTCAGGGTGCGCCGGCTCGAGCGGCTCCTGGGCACCGCTGCCTCGATCCGGCCCGGATCGGCCACAGCCACCCTCGGCGCCGTGCGCATCGACATGGTGGAGCGCAGCGTGCAGCGGCCGGAGGGCTCGGCAGAGCATCTGACCGACGCCGAGTTCCGCCTCCTGCGGCTCCTCCTCGACAACGCCGGGACGATCCTTTCCCGGGAGCGCATCGAGGCGGAGGTCTTCAGGCGCGAGGTGCCGGGCGACAGCCGCCGCGTGGACGTCCTCGTCAGCAAGCTGCGGCGCAAGATCGACGATCCGTCCGCCCCCAGCCTCGTGGCCAACGTCCGCAACCTGGGCTATGTGCTGCAGGTCTCAGCCGTCCCCGGCTGAGACGAGGCGCTTCCGCGATCCCGCGATCCATGCCACATCTGGCGCCGGCGGCGCTGCGCGCTCCGATGCCGGCAGACGGCTCCGCCGCGCGACCGAGGAACTTGGCATGAGACGACTTCTGGTCCTTGCCCTGGCGCTTCTGACCGGGATGGCGGCGCCGACGGCGTCCAAGGCGCTCGACCGTCCGTCGGGCCAGGTCCTCCTGACGGTATCGGGTGCGATCACCAACACCAACGACGGGGACCGGGCCGTCTTCGACCGCGCCATGCTGGAACGGCTGGGCCTCGCCCGGCTGCGGACCACGACGCCATGGACCGACGGCGTGGTCGAGTTCGAGGGCGTCCCCGTCAAGGCCCTGCTCGACGCGGTCGGGATCAAGGGCCGTCGCCTCAAGGCGATGGCGATCAACGACTACTCCGTCGAGCTCGACGCGACGGAGTTCGACAGGATTCCCGCTCTGCTGGCGATGCGGATGAACGGCGTGCAGCTGCGGGTGCGGGACAAGGGGCCGATCTGGATCGTGTATCCGTACGAGGAACTGCCGTCGTTCCGCGAGGAGGCCAACAACCACAAGTGGATCTGGCAGCTCAAGTCGATCGTCGTGCAGTAGGATGAAGCTGTTCGGGGACAGATCGCAGCGCCTGCCGCTCCTGCTTGCCGGGGTCGTGGCCCTGCTCGTCCTGAACACGGTGATCTCGGCCACGCGTTATCTCGCCATCGAGAACCGGCTCCGCCTGCCGGTGGAAGACAGTCCGGTCTGGGCCTCGGCGCAGCTCGAGGTCGAACTCGCCCGCTTCCTCATCGCGCTCGACGATTTCCACCACGGCGAACAGAAGGTCTCGCCCCAGTCCGTTGCCGAGCGCTTCGACATCGCCTGGAGCCGGCTGGCACTGTTCTCGGCGGGCGTGCACGCGCGCTGGCTCTCCGACAAGCCGGAGGCGCGAGCGGCGCTCGATCGGCTGCAGCGTGACCTGGAGCGCGTCGATCCGCTCGTCGCCGGCCTCGAACCGACTGACCATCATCACGGCAGCGAGATCCGCAACGCCATCCTGCCTCACCTGCCGATCATCAAGCGGATCACCGCCGCAAGCGTCCAGGACGAACTGGACGACCGTGCCGTGCTGTCACGGGCCCAGAACACCCTGAGGACCGAGATCAAGGTGTTCTCGGCCTCGGCCTTCGCCTCGTTCTTCGCACTGATGATCTACCTCGTCCGGGCCGAGGCCCGGTCGCGCGCCGCCGTGCGGGAACTGTCCGCCACGCGCGCCGAGGCGGAGGCCGCCGGCAATCGCCTGTCGGAGGCGATCGCCAACATCAACGAGGGGTTCGTCCTCTACGACGCCGAGGACCGGCTGGTCATCTGCAACGCCAAGTACCGCGAGTACTACGCCTTGTCGGCCGAAGCGATCGAGCCGGGGCGGACGTTCGAGGAGATCCTGCGGCTGGGGGTGGCGCGGGGACAGTACGTGGAGGCCGTCGACGATCCCGATGAGTTCCTGCGAAAGCGCATGCAGCGCCGCGACAGCCTCGGCGACCCGTTCGAGCAGCTGCTCGGCGACGGCCGCTGGCTGATGATCTCGGATCGCCGGACCAGCGAGGGCGGGCTCGTCGGCATCCGCACCGACATCAGCGAGCTGAAGCGCCGCGAGGCCGAGCTGGAGGAAACCAAGGCGATTCTCCAGCAGCAGGCCGAGGAGCTGCGGCTGCTGGCGCTGCGCGAGCAGAAGGCCAACGCGGCGAAATCGGAGTTCCTGGCCACGCTGAGCCACGAGATCCGGACGCCCATGAACGCGGTGGTGGGGTTGTCGGAGCTGCTGGCCGGCACGCGGCTCGATCCCGAGGCGGCGCGCTATGTCGCGGCCGTGAACGAGGCGGCCAACCAGCTGCTGCACCTCATCAACACGATCCTCGACCTCTCCCGGCTGGAGGCCGGCCGGGCGGAGCTCGACCTCGCCCCCTTCGACCTCGGCGACACGCTGGGCCGGCTGACGTCCGTGGCCGGCGCGCTGGCGGCATCGAAGCCCGTCGCTGTCGCGTGCGTGACCGATCCCGCCCTGCCGCGGCACGTGATGGGGGACGAGGGGCGCCTCTATCAGGTGCTGCTGAACCTTCTCGCCAACAGCGTGAAGTTCACAGCGGAGGGAACCGTGACCCTGCGGGCGCGACCGGCGGGCGACACCGGCCATCCCGACCGGGTGCGCTTCGAGATCGTCGACACGGGCCCCGGCCTGCCCGCCGCCGTCGTGGAGCGCCTGTTCGAGCCTTTTGTGCGCGGCGAGGACGCGCAGGACCCGCGCCAGGCCGGGACGGGGCTCGGCCTCGCCATCAGTCGCCGTTTCGTCGACCTGCTCGGCGGACGGATCGGCGTGGCGGACACGTCCGCCCGGGGAACGACGTTCTTCGTCGAGCTGGACCTGCCCCGCGCGACAGCGGCGCTGCCGGCGGCACCGTTGCCGGCCGAGCCCCTCGCCAGCGCCGCGCCGCTGCGGCTGCTAGTCGCCGAGGACACCGCCAGCAGCCGCCTCGTCGTCGAGGCGATGCTCAGGAAGCTCGGTCACGACGTCGTCTGCGTCGACAACGGCCGCGAAGCCGTCGAGGCCGTGCGTCGCGGGCGTTTCGATGCCGTCCTGATGGACATGCAGATGCCGGTGCTCGACGGCGTCGAGGCCACGCGCCTGATCAGGCTTCTGCCGGGAGCGGCGGGGACCACGCCCGTGATCTTCCTCACGGCGCAGGCCCTGCCCGAGGCGCGGTCGCTGGCGGCGGAGGCGGGTACGCCGTTCTACCTCACCAAGCCGGTGCGCCTCGCGGAGCTGCGCGGAATGCTCGCCGAGGCCCGGGAGGGGAGCAGCGCCGACGCTGGCGGCGCCTCTTCCTCGACGGCACGGCAGGCGACCGCTGATCCGGTGGTGTCCCTGCTCGACGCCATGAAGCCCGCCATCGGCGAGTTGCGCGACGCGTTCGACCCGGAGACCTTCGTGGCGGTGCTGGACCGGTTCCGCCAGGACGCGGTGGAGCGGGTGGCCGCACTCGGGGCGGCCTTCAGGCGAGGCGACGTCGCGGTGATGCGGAAGGAAGCCCACAAGATCGCCGGCGTCCTCGGCCAGCTCGGCATGGTCGAGCTCGCGGCCGAGGCCCGGGCGGTGAGCCACGCCGACGCGGACGAAACGACGGTCGCAGGCGTCCCCGCCCTCCTACAATCCTGTGCCGTCGGGCTCGAGGCCCTGTCCCGCCTGGCGGTCGACGTCGGCGCGGAGGCCTGAGGGTCAGGCGGCGCGCGCCTGCGCGACCCGGCGCAGCAGGGAGGCGAGGCCGGGCTCGTCGACGAGGTCTGCCGCGTCCTCCGCCTCGACCCAGAGCCGCTCGCGCTCCGACCGCTCCGGCCAGCGGGCGCGCTCGTCCCGGACCTCGAGCGGATAGACCTCGACCGCGCAGAGAAGGAAGGTCCCGGGCATCCGCTTCCACGCCGCGTAGGCCCCGATCGGCTGCCGCTCGATCCGTCCGGTCACGCCGGCTTCCTCGAGAGCCTCGCGCTCGGCCACGCGGTGCGGCTTGAGCCCCTCGATCGGCCAGCCCTTCGGCAGGATGAACCGCCGGGTCTCGCGCGACGTGACGAGAAGGATGCGCATGCGGCCCTTTCGCAGGCGCCACGGCAGCGCCGCATATTGCCGTGGCAGGCCCGCGAGATCCGGCTCGGGTTCGATCCTCTTCATCCACGGGGGCTCCGTCTCCGGCGCAGCCATGCGGCGGTCCATCCAGTATTTGTTAGCAACGTGTTTCGGAATCGTTTGTGTTTCTCCTGAGGCGGTGACACGAAGCGGCAACCGTACATGTCCGGAGCCCAGCCGCAGCCACCATGGCGCATGCCCGTTTCCTCCGCCTGTTCGCCATCGCCGCGGCGTTGCTTGCCGTCACGCCGGCGCAGGCGGGCCTTTTCGAGCTGCTGTTCGGCTCCTCCACCCGCCCGGCACCGCCCGCTGGAGGGTTCTCCCCGATGCCGGCGCCCGGCGATCCGGCATTGCCTCCGGCCAACGCGGGCGGCGGCCGTGTGTTCTGCATGCGCGCCTGCGACGGCTTCTACTTTCCCGTCGAGGGCGCGGCGCGCGGCGCCGCGGAGAGCCTGTGCGCGGCGAGCTGTCCCAACCAGGAGATGGCGGTGTTCCGCGGCCCGGCCCTCGCACCCGAGGCCGCGGTCGACGCGCGGGGACGCCGCTACGGCGACCTGCCGAACGCCTTCGCCTACCGCACCGGGTTGCGCGAGGGCTGCTCGTGCCGCCGCGACGAAGGCTACGTGGCGGCGATGCAGCGCATCCTGTCCGACCCCACCCTGCGGCGCGGCGACCTCGTGGTGACCCTGCAGGGCGCCAGCGTCTTCAGCCCGGCGAATCCGTCCCGGTCGGCGTGGACGAGCGCGGACTTCCTCGACGTGCGGCGCCCCGGCGCGCTGCCGGCCGGGCTCCTGCGGCAGGCCGAGCGCATGCTCGGCCCCGGCTTCGACACGGCAGCCCGCCGGCCGGAAGAGCCGGCACGCGTCGCCGGCCGCCGCGCCAACGAGATCGTCGTCACCCCGACGCCGGCCTCGCTTCGGCGCCTCGAGCCCCGTCAGGTCGGCGAGCCTGCCTTCGGCCAGTAAGGCGTCACGGCAGCGGGGCGCGCCCTTGCGCGCCGGCGACCGCACCGATCAGGATCAGCGCCGGCCCGCCCCCCCCATGCTCTTCGAGCCCGGCGGCAACCTCGTCGAGCCTGCAGCGAATGCTGCGTTCCGACGCAAGGGTCGCGTTGACGACGATGGCGGCCGGCGTCGCCGGCGGCAGCCCTTCGGCGACCAGCCGGGCGACGAGGGCGGGTGCCGTCCGTGCTCCCATGTAGACGGCTGTCGTTGCGCGCGGGTCGGCCAGCGCCGCCCAGTCGAGGTCCGTCGGCAGGCTCCCGTCGGGCGCATGGGCGGTGACGAACTGGAGGCGCGACGCCTTGGCGGCCTGCGTCAGGCTGATCCCGAGCGCAGCCGCCGCACCACTGGCCGCCGTGATCCCGGGCACCACTTCGACGGGAAGGCCGGCAGCGACGCAGGCAGCCAGTTCCTCGGAGAGGCGCCCGAAGATCGCGGGATCGCCGCCCTTGAGCCGCACGACGCGGGCACCCGCTCCCGCTTCCTTCAGCAGCAGCGCGATGATGTCTGCCTGCGTCCACGACGCCCGCCCGCCCCGCTTGCCGACGCCGACACGGCGCGCTTCGCGCCGGGCGAGGTCGAGGATGCGCCCGTCGACGAGATCGTCGTGCAGGATGACGTCGGCCGACTGCAGCGCACGCACCGCCTTCAGCGTGACGAGGTCGGGATCGCCCGGCCCGGCACCGACGAAGGCGACCGACCCGGGGCGCGTCGTCTCGGCCTTGTCGAGCATCGCCAGCAGACCGGCGCGATCGTCCGGCGTCGGCGCATCGCCAGGCCGGGCCAGCGCCAGCGCGGTGAAGCGCTCCCAGAATGCCCGTCGCGCCCGGAAGCCGAGGCCGCGGGCCTGCACGGCGGGCCGCCAGTCCCTCGCGGCCTCTGCCCATCGCCGCAGCCCGTCGGGCAGCAGGGCCTCCACCCGGGCCCGGATGGCCTGGCCGAACACCGGCGCGGCACCGTCCGTCGAGATGCCGATGATCAGCGGCGAACGGTTGACGATGGAGCCGAACTGGACGTCGCAGAAGGCCGGCTTGTCGACGACGTTCACGGTCGTCCCCGCGAGGCGCGCCGCGCACCGGAAGGCCTCGGCCTCCGCCTCGCCCTCCACGTCGGCCAGGGCCAGTCGCGCTCCATGCAGGACGTCGGGCGTCCACGGCCGCTCGTGCAGCGTCACCCGGGCGGCGGCTGCACCGGAGGACATGAAGGCGCACAGCGCGTCACCGGGCTGCGCAGCGTAGACATCGACACGGGCGCCCGCCGCTGCCAGCAGCTCGACCTTCCACGCGACGCCGTCGGAACCGCCGGCGACGACGACGCGCCGGCCATCGAGCTTGTGGAACAGCGGCAGGGCGGCCAGGGCGCCGATCCTGCGCGCGGCGGCGTCATCACCCGCGGGCGTGTCCGGATGCTCCCCGCTCATGCCGACCCTCCGCTCCCGCGCCCCGCGGACAGGGCATCAGGAGCCACGGAACGACGTGCAGGGCAAGGCCCCCGCTTTCACGCACCCATGGCCGCGTCGTAGCGGTCCGGGCGGTAGACGGCTTCCGCGACGGCCCGCCCGGCGGGACCGTCCGACGTCTGACCCGCCTCCACCATGCGATCGAAAAGCCACGTCGCGTGGCTCCTGCGCGGCCGGACGACCTCCGGCCCCAGGCGGATCGCAGGCCCGTTCCACCTCCGGTCCGGCGCCTGCACCAGCAGGTCCCCCGACAGGATCTCGCCGATCGTCGCAGCGTCCACGCCGACATGCCCGGGGGCCGAAAGGAGTTGCGCGAGCGCGTCGCGGTTGGCCGACACCGCGCACCAACGGGCGGCATCGTGGATGGCACGCACCAGCCGCTCGACGAGATCGGGGTGCTCGGCGTCCCACGCGGCGCGGAAGGCCAGCACCTTCTCGGGCACGTCGGGCGTCACCTCGGGGCCGGCGTGCAGAAGCACCGCGCCCGCCGAGCGCACCGCGAGCGAACTCCACGGCGCGCCGACGCAGAAGCCGTCGATGTGTCCGCTTTCCAGGCCGCCGGCCATGTAGGGGGGCGGAAGCACGACGAGCCGGACGTCGTCATCCGGCCTGATGCCTCCGAGAGCGAGCCAGTGCCGCAGCTGGTAATGGTGGGTCGAGAAAGGAAACACGTGGGCGAGCGTCAGCGGCGCCTCGCCCCCAGCCGCGCGCCGCGCCACCACCGCGGCGAGCGCCTGCGCCGTCGCCCGTGGCGTCGGCGGCCCGTCGAGGTGGTCCATGATCTCGGCGTACAGGCGCGAGGAGACGGTGATCGCGTTGCCGTCGAGGCAAAGCGCAGCCGGCGCGACCAGCGGCACCCGCACGTGCCCCGCCCCCAGGCTCGACGCGATGGCGGCCGGCGCCAGAAGGTGGGCGGCATCGAGATGGCCGAGCAGCAGCCGGTCGCGGACATTGGCCCACGAGACTTCGCGGACGAGATCGAGGGCGAGGCCCTGCTCCTCTGCGAAGCCGAGCCTCGCCGCCACGATCGGCAGCGCCGCGTCGACGAGAGGGATGAACCCGATCCGGATCGTGCGGGTCATTTCAGCAGTTCCGAGGCGGTGAGGACGGACTGGGCGATGTCGGCGAGCCTCTTCTTCTCGTTCATGGCGGTGCGCCGGAGAAGGGCGTAGGCCTGCTCCTCCGTGAGGCCGCGGGCCTGCATCAGGAGCCCCTTCGCCCGGTCGATGACCTTGCGTTCCTCGAGCTGCGTGCGGGTGCGGGTGAGTTCGTCGCGCAGGCGGGCGAATGCATTGAAGCGGCTGATGCACATGTCGAGGATCGGCCGCACGCGCTCCTTGCGGAGGCCGTCCACGACATACGCCGACACGCCGGCGTCGATCGCCGCGTTGATCATTGCCGTGTCCGACTGGTCGACGAACATCGCGACCGGGCGCGGGACGGAACGGCTGACGAGGAACATCTGCTCGAGCGTGTCGCGGCTCGGGCTCTCGAGGTCGATGACGATCACGTCCGGCGCCTCTGCGACGATGCGCTCCAGCAACCGTTCGGTCGCCTCGAGGTGGACGATGTGCTGGTACCCCGCCTCCCGCAGTCCCTCCTCGATGATGGCGCCCCGGATGGGACTTTGGTCAATGATGACGATTCGCGTGCCCATGCCATGCGGCCTTGTGCAGCCCTGACTTGCGGACGCCGCCGCTGGCGTCCCAACCAGCACAGGCTGGCGCCGACAGGCACCGGGTTCAAGGGCAGGAAGCATCCGTCAGGCTACGGATCGGGAATCCAGGCTTGAGCTTCGGTACATTGGCTTGATGCATCGGGGATGGAATTGACCAAATCTGGTTGAAACTCCCGCATCATAAGGAAAGATTAAGGATCTTCTGCCTAAGATTTCGCCAGTCGGACAGGCGAGAGGTACGGGCGCGCCTCCGATCCAACCCTGGTCCGGCCTTCCATTCTGGCGCCCGGCATCGCCCGCGTTGCCGGCTTCATTACAAAGCCGGCAACGCGGGCAAGCATTCCCACGAATTTATTCAAGTCCTATCTTGCTCCCCGACGCCCATGCTCTAGCTTGGCCTTGGGGGGATTTCCGTGATGAACGCGAATCGCATGCGCGTCATACACGCCTGTCGTCGGCTTTCGCTATTCGCGGAGGCGCACGACGACCTTTTGGCGATGGTCAGCGAATTCAGTTTCCTGCAGGTCGTCCCGACCGGCACCGAGGTGCTCGGACAGGACATGCCCGTCGAGTATCTCTATGGCGTGGTGAGCGGCGCCGTGGAAGCGGTGGCGAGCCACGACGGTCTGCAGACGCTGATGTACGTGGTCCCGCACGGACGCTGCTTCGTCCACTCGGGCATCTTGCTCGGCACGCCGTCCTTCGCGAGCTTCTGCACGACGACGCGTTCCGACCTCCTGATGATCCCGGCATCATCCGTCCGGGACGTCCTGCGGATCGACAACGGCCTCGCCATGGCCTTTGCCACGGAACTCGCCCGCACCACGGACCTCGCGGCCCGCGAGGTGCTCAACCAGAAGCTGCGGCCCGCGTCCGAGCGTCTCGCGGCGCTGATCCTGCGCGAGCAGTCGCGGTCGCCCGACACCAACGTGATCGACTTCAACCTCCCGAAAAGGAAGGTGGCCCAGCGGCTCGGCGCGACGCCCGAGACGCTGTCGCGCATCCTCGCGCAGTTGCGCACCGTGGGCGTGGAAACGGACGGGAACCGCTACATCATTCACGACATCGACGCGCTCCGGGCGTTTGCGAAGCCTTCGCGCACACTTGATCCGTCGCCGTGGTGAGGCGCGGACGGTTCACGCCGGCCGGGAACCGCTGAGCGCCGACCACATCGCCTGCGCCGGACCGGCTTTGAAGATCTCCTGGAGATCGGCGGCGAGGCGGCGGCGCCAATTGGGGCGCTCCCGATCGGTGCCCGGCAGGTTCAGTGCCGTTCCTTCCCCCACGAGGTCGTCCACCTGCGCGAGCGCGAGGACGGCAGGCGCGCGCGCGACCAGCGCATGCAGCGCCGACGCAACCTCCGTGGGGAGTTCGTCACTCGCATCCAGTGCGGCGGGTCCCGGCGGGAGCAGGCCCTCGCGACGCAGCAGGGCGAGCACCGCCTCCCGGTCACGCACACGCACCGCTCGCGCCGCCGTCGCGTCGTCGCCGGTGAGCGACCCCAGGGAGTGACGCTCCGCGATGTCGGCCCCCCGCCACCAGCCGCGGAGCGTCGGAAGGTCGTGGGTGCTGGCGCAGGCGACCGAGCGCTCGGGCCAGGTCTGCGGCGGCCGGAAACCGTCCCCGTCCCGCTCGAACCACAGCACCCGGTAGCTCAGGACGTGCTCGGCGGCCAGCCGCTCCCGGAAGCCCTCCGGAACGGTGCCGAGGTCCTCGCCGACCACGGCGGCCCGGGCCCGGTGGCTCTCCAGCGCCAGTTGGGCCGCTAGATGGCGGAAGGGCGCGGCGACATAGGCGCCATCCGCCCCGCGTGCGCCGTCAGGCACCCAGAACAGCCGCGTCAGGCCCATCACGTGGTCGATGCGAAGCGCGCCTGCATGGCGCATGTTCGTGGCCAGAAGCGCGCCGAACGCCGCGCCTCCGCTGCGCTCCTGGGCGAGCGGGTTGGGGGGCGGAAGGTTCCACACCTGACCATCCCGGGAGAACAGGTCGGGGGGCGCCCCGATCGACACGCCGCGGGCGAAGCCGCCCGGATCGGCCCAGATCTCCGCGCCATCGGGGGCGGCGCCGACGGCAAGGTCGCGGTAGAACCCGAGCGACAGACCGGCGCGCCGGGCTGCGGTCTCGAACTGCCGCTCGCAGAGCATCTGCAGCCACGCATGGAAGGCGACCCGATCCGGATCTGCTGCAGCCCCTGCTCGGGCAGGGTCGCGCACGGCCTCCGGCCAAGCCGAGCACGGGCCCGCATGGACCTCGGCCAGGGCCTCGAAGGTGGCGAAGCGCTGCAGGTTGTCGCCACGTTCCGTCCGGAAGTGGTCCAGTGCGCGCCGTTCCGGATGATCCGCGGGGGCCTCCTGCAGATCGGCGAAGCACTGCGCGAGGACCGTCCGCTTCAGCGACCAGGCGCCGGGGTAGTCGACGTGGGAGACGCCAGCCAGCCGCGACAGCGCCTCTCCGGAACGCGCCAGCAGCGCCGCCGCTGCGCCGGTCGGGTCGCCGGCGCCGAGGGCGTTGACGTCGAGGTAGATCGGATCGAGGAACCGCCGGTCGGAGGGGTGATAGGGACTGGCGCGGTCCCGATCCGCACCGAACAGCGCATGCATGGGGTTGAGCCCCACGGTCACGCCACCGGCCCGGGCCGTCAGGCGGCCGAGTTCGCCTAGAGCCGTGAAGTCGCCGATCCCCTGGTCCCCCTTCCGGCGCACCGCGTAGAGGTGGGCCGCGACCCCGGCCCGCCGCACGCCGGGCGCAAGATGGTCCGGCGTGAAGCAGTGCGGCGGGGCGACGGTCAGGCGACACGGCTGGTCCGGCGCGCCGTCCAGCCGCGCGATCCAGCGGCCGGACGAAAGATCGGGCAGCGGGACGATCCGGACGACGCGCGTGCGGCCGTCCACGCCTTCGCGCCCCTGTGCGGGACAATTCGCCGGCAGCGGCACCGTCA
Organism: Alsobacter sp. R-9; assembly: GCF_054612375.1. Classification (NCBI taxonomy): domain Bacteria; kingdom Pseudomonadati; phylum Pseudomonadota; class Alphaproteobacteria; order Hyphomicrobiales; family Alsobacteraceae; genus Alsobacter; species Alsobacter sp. R-9. The sequence goes on from NZ_JBTSWJ010000014.1 coordinate 48,493, forward strand.
TCGTGGCACCGTTCTCGTCCGCGAGCACCAGTGCCCGGGAGCGCGCAAAGGCTTCCGCGGCGACGGCAAGCGATCCCGGGCGGCCAAGACGAACGGCTTGCGCCGCCGCGAGCGCACGCCCGTCTCGCTCCTCGGCGAGCGACGACAGCGCGTCCCGGGCCTCGCCTGCGCTCCCGCAGGGGACGCCCATGGCCGAGAGAAGCGCGCGACGCGTGTCGTCACCGACGGCGTGGCGCACGCCCGTCTCCTCCCACCACTCCGCGGCGATGCCGGCCGCCGCGGCGAGCTTTCCGAGCAGCAGCGGGGGTATGCCGGAGCGACGCGACGGCGAAGCCTCGACCTCCTCGGCGAGAAGCACGCTGCGGGCCGTGACCGTCACCGGTCGGCCGTCGAGAGCCTCGCCCGCGGCGTCGCCGCCGGTCTCCACGCGCACGATCCATCGCTGATCCTCGCGCGGATCGGGCAGCGTGACCGGAACGGGGCCGGGCGAGGCGTTCAGCACGACCGCCGCCCGAACGACACGATCGTCCGTGACGGTGGCGAAGACGGCGACGATCACCCGCACATCGCCGTGCCAGTCCCCGTCCGTCATGGGGGCGCCGTCGGGCCGGCACCAGACGACGTCCGGCAGGTCGCTTCCTGCCGGCGGGCGCCCGGACAGGAAGGCGTCCTCCCGAAGCGGCGGGAGCGCCGTCCTCCATCGGCACAGCGTCCGGACGAGTCCGACGAGCGTGTCGTCCTTCCCCGCCCAGTCGAACCAGCCGAGCGGGTTGTCCTGCGCATAGGCATTGTTGTTGCCGTGCTGCGTCCGACCCGCCTCCGCGCCCATGGAGATCATGGGCGTTCCGCGCGACAGGAGGAGCGTGGCAAGGAGCGCCCGCTGGTCGGCGAGCCGGCGTTGCCGGACCTCGGGATCGGCGGCCGGGCCCTCGATGCCATGGTTCCACGAATGGTTGGCATCCGTGCCGTCGCGATTGTCCTCGCCGTTGGCCTCGTTGTGCTTGCGCTCGTGCGATACCAGATCGGCGAGCGTGAAACCGTCGTGAGCGGTGATGAAGTTGACCCCGCGTGACGGGCGGTGCTTGCCCCCGAAGACGTCCTGAGAGCCTGCGAGACGGGTGGCCATGGCGCCGGCCATGCCGCCGTCGCCGCGCCAGAACCGCCGCACGTCGTCGCGGTAGCGGTCGTTCCACTCGCCCCAGCCGGCAGGAAACCGGCCGGGCTGGTAGCCGCCGGGGCCGATGTCCCACGGCTCGGCGATCAGCTTGAGGTCGCGCAGCAGCGGGTCCTGCGCGATGGCCTGCAGCAGCGGAGCGTCGGGATCGAAACCCTCCGGCCGGCGGCCCAGAGTCGCCGCGAGGTCGAAGCGGAAGCCGTCGACGCCGCCGCGGATCGCCCATGTCCGCAGCGCGTCCATGGCGAGCCGCAGCGCGGGCGGACGGTCGAGCGACAGCACGTTCCCGCAGCCGGCATCGTTGACGTAGAGCGCCGCATCGTCGGGCCGCAGCCGGTAGTAGGCGGCGTTGTCGAGGCCGCGCAGGGAGAGCGTCGGCCCCAGTTCGTCGGACTCGCCGCTGTGGTTCAGCACCACGTCGACGATGACCTCGAGGCCCGCCGCGTGCAGCGCCTCAACCGCCGCGCGCACCTCCGTCCAGCCGCCGGGCGCAAGGCGCGGGTCGGGCGCGCAGAAGCCGATGGGGTTGTAGCCCCAGGCGTTTGCCAGCCCCAGGGGCGGCAGGTGCCGCTCGTCGATCCATGCCGCGACCGGCAGGATCTCGACGGTCGTGATGCCGAGGTCGCGGAGGTAGCCGACGACTGCTGGATGCCCGAGCCCCGCGAAGGTACCGCGCTGCGCTTCCGGCACCTCCGGGTGCATCGCCGTGAAGGCCTTCACGCCCAGTTCGTACAGGATCGTCCGGTCCCAAGGCACCCGCGGCCGCGTGTCGGTGGGCGGCGACGGCAGCGCCTCGACGATGGCCTTCGGCACCACGCCGGCGCTGTCGGCCTCGTCCGGCGGAGCGGACGGATCGGCGCGCCGCGTGTCGAACAGCAGCGGGTCGAGCCGCAGCGGACGATCGAGCCGGGTCGCCCACGGGTCGACAAGCAGCTTCGCCGGGTTGAAGCGGTGGCCGCGCGAGGGATCGAACGGCCCATGCACGCGCAGGCCGTAGCGTGTCCCAGCAGCAACTCCCGCAACATGGGCGTGCCAGACGCCGCCGGTGCGGTGCCCGAGTCGGATGCGCTCGGTCTCCACGGCACCAGCCGCGTCGAACAGGCAGAGTTCGACCGCCTCCGCGTTCGGCGCGGGGAACGCCGCGTTCACCCCGTCGCCGTCGGGGACGACGCCGAGGGGCTCGGGCGATCCCGGCGTGACCCGGCAGCCCATCCGGCCGGACTCAGGTGATCACGGTCGGGGCGTCGCGCCCGGTGTGCCGGCGGATGCCCGAGAGTTCGCCGGCGAGCGCGATCAGGTCGGCGAGCGCCGCCTGCGTCTCCTGCTCGTGCCGCGCGGGATCGGGCTCGAAGCGCTCGATGTAGATGCGGATCGTCGCGCCCGCCGTGCCCGTCCCGGACAGGCGGAACACGATGCGCGAGCCGTCCTCGAACAGGATCCGCAAGCCCTGGTTGCGCGAGTCGGAGTGGTCGACCGGGTCGTGATAGGCGAAGTCGTCGGCCGCCTTCACCGTCAGCGCGCCGAAGCGCTGGCCCGGCAGGGTCGGCAGCGCGGCCCGCAGCTCCGCCATCATGGCATTGGCGCCGTCGGTCGCGACCTCCTCGTAGTCGTGGCGCGAGTAGTAGTTGCGCCCGTAGGTCGTCCAGTGCTCGCGCACGATGGCGTCGACGCCCTGGCGCCGGACGGCGAGGATGTTCAGCCACAGCAGCACGGCCCACAGGCCATCCTTCTCGCGCACGTGGTTGGAGCCCGTGCCCGCGCTCTCCTCGCCGCAGATGGTCGCGAGCCCGGCGTCGAGCAGGTTGCCGAAGAACTTCCACCCCGTCGGCGTCTCGTAGCAACGCACGCCGAGCTTCTCGGCCACCCGGTCGGCGGCCGCGCTGGTCGGCATCGAGCGGGCGATGCCGGCGATCCCCCCCTTGTAGCCGGGCGCGAGATGCGCGTTCGCCGCGAGCAGCGCGAGGCTGTCGGACGGCGTCACGAAGCGGTTGCGGCCGATGATGAGGTTGCGGTCCCCGTCGCCGTCCGATGCGGCGCACAGGTCGGGCGCGTCCGCGGAGAAGGCGAGGTCCAGCAGGTGCTTCGCATGGACGAGGTTGGGGTCGGGATGGTGGCCGCCGAAGTCGGGCAGCGGCTCGGCGTTCATCACCGTGCCCGGTGCCGCGCCAAGCTCCCCTTCCAGGATCGCCTTCGCATAGGGCCCGGTCACGGCGGACATCGCGTCGAAGCGCATCGTGAAGCCGGAGGCGAACAGCGCGCGGATGGCGTCGAAGTCGAACAGCGTCGCCATGAGGTCGCGATAGGCGGCAACCGGATCGACCACTGCGACGACGGCGTCGCCGAGCTTCACCTCCCCGATGCGGTCGAGGTCGACGTCCGGCGTGTCGAGCGTCAGGTACCGGTCGATCGTCTGCGTGCGGGCGAAGACCGCGTCGGTGATCTTCTCCGGCGCGGGGCCGCCATTGCCGATGTTGTACTTGATGCCGAAGTCGCCGTCCGGCCCGCCGGGGTTGTGGCTCGCGGAGAGAACGATGCCGCCGAAGGCCTTCAGGCTGCGGATCAGGTTCGAGGCCGCCGGCGTCGAGAGGATGCCGCCGCGGCCCACCACGATCCGGCCAAAACCGTTGGCGGCCGCCATGCGCAGCACGACCTGGATCGCCTCGCGGTTGTAGTACCGCCCGTCACCGCCAATGACGAGTGTCTGCCCGCGGAAGCCCTCCAGCGAGTCGAAGATCGACTGCACGAAGTTCTCCACGTAGTGCGGAGCCTGGAATACCGGGACCTTCTTGCGCAGGCCGGAGGTGCCCGGCTTCTGGCCGGCGATCGGGGCGGTGGGGACGGTCTTGGTCATCGCGGGTTCTCGGTCAGGCGGGGCGCGGCGCGAGGCCGCGATAAAGCTCGGCATAGTGGCGCGCCGGGAGGGTCCAGGACACGTCCGTGGCCATGCCGTTCTTCTGCAGGCGGCGCCACGCCGCCCTGTCGTGCCAGAGCGCCACGGTGCGCCGCAAGGCCGCTTCCAGCATCTCGCGGTCGACCGGGGCGAATTGAAGGCCGGTCGCGACGCCGGCCGCCAGCGCCATCTCGTTGGCGTCGATCACCGTGTCGGCGAGCCCGCCGACACGCGCCACCACCGGCACCGCGCCGTAGCGCAGCGCGCAGAGCTGCGTCAGCCCGCAGGGCTCGAAGCGCGACGGGACGAGGATCGCATCCGACCCGCCCTGGATGAGGTGGGCGAGCCCCTCGTCGTAGCCGATGCGGCAGGCGACGCGCCCGCGCCACGTCTCGGCGGCCCGGCGGAAGCCGTCCTCCAGCGCCGGCTCCCCGGCACCGAGCAGGGCGAGCTGGGCGCCGCTCTCCACCAGAACCGGCAGGGCGGCGTGCAGCAGGTCGAGGCCCTTCTGCCACGAGAGCCGGCTCACGACGCCGAACAGCGGCGCCGCCGGATCGGCGTCGAGGCCCATCCGCTCGCGCAGCTGCGCAGTGGAGGCCGCCCGGCCCTTCAACCGCCGCGCGTCGAAGGGCGCCGGCAGGTGCGGGTCCATGGCAGGATCCCACACGGTCGTGTCGATGCCGTTGAGGATGCCCGAGAGCACCGGCGCGCGGGCGCGCAGCAGGCCGTCGAGGCCCATGCCCGCGTCGGGGCCGCGGATTTCCAGCGCGTAGGTCGGCGAGACGGTGGTGATGCGGTCGGCGAACTGGAGGCCCGCCTTCAGGTAGCCGATCGTGCCGTAGTACTCGACGCCGTCGAAGGACCAGCTGGACGGCGGCAGGCCGAGCAACCCGAGTAGCTCGGCCGGCGCCTGCCCCTGGAAGGCGAGGTTGTGGACGGTGATCACGGTGCCGGGCCGCCGCTCGCGGGCATAGTGCAGGTAGGCCGGCGCGAGGCCGGCCTGCCAGTCATGGGCATGCACCACGTCCGGCCGCGGCAGGGCCGTGCGCCCCAGCCCGATGTCGGCGGCGACACGCGCCAGCGCGGCGAAGCGGAAGGCATTGTCCGGCCAGTCGCGCCCGTCGGGGCCGACATAGGGGTTGCCGGGCCGGTCGTAGAGATGCGGCGCGTCGAGCGCGACGAGGTCGAGCCCCGCGGCCTTTCCCGCGACAAGGCGGGCCGGTCCGCCGAAGAGGTCGGCGACGTGATGCACTTCGCCCGCCCCCTCGAGCTTCGCCATCACCGCCGGATAGCCCGGCACCAGCGTGCGCATGGCGACGCCATGCCCGGCCATCGCGCCCGGCAGAGCGCCGGCGACGTCGGCGAGGCCACCCGTCTTGACGAGCGGGTAGACCTCCGAGGCGACGGACAGGACGGCGAGGTCGCTCATGCCGGCAGCTTGTCGATCATCGCCTGCGTGATCAGGCAGATCCCCTTGTCGGTGCGGCGGAAGCGGGCGGCGTCCGCCACCGGATCCTCGCCGACGACGAGCCCCTCGGGAATCTGCACGCCGCGGTCGATGACGACGTTCGTGAGCCGCGCGCCGCGACCGACGTCGACATAGGGCAGCACGACCGCGCCCTCCATCGAGGCGAAGGAGTTCACGCGCACGCCGGTGAACAGCAGGGACCGCCGAACCGCCGCGCCCGAGACGATGCAGCCCCCGGAGACGAGCGAGGCGATGGCCTGCCCGCGTCGGCCGTCCTCGTCATGCACGAACTTCGCCGGCGGCGTGATCTCGCCGAAGGTCCAGATCGGCCAGTTCTGGTCGTACAGGTCGAGGTCGGGCACCACGTCGGTGAGGTCGATGTTGGCCTCCCAGTAGGCGTCCACTGTTCCCACGTCGCGCCAGTAGGGCTTCGTCTCGGCGCTGGAGCGCACGCAGGAGCGCGAGAAGTGGTGCGCCACCGCCTTCCCGTTCTTCACCAGCCACGGGATGATGTCCTTGCCGAAGTCGCGGCTGGAGTTCGGGTCCGCCGCGTCGCGGTTGAGCAGGTCGAAGAGCACCTTGGTGTCGAAGACGTAGATGCCCATGCTGGCCAAGGCGACGTCCGGCTTGCCCGGCATCGGCGGCGGGTTCTTGGGCTTCTCGAGGAAGGACACGATCCGGTCCTTCTCGTCGACGTGCATCACGCCGAACCCGGTCGCGTCGGCGAGCGGCACCTCGAGGCAGCCCACGGTCACGTCGGCGCCCTGCTCGACGTGCTGCTGGAGCATCTGCTCGTAGTCCATCTTGTAGATGTGGTCGCCCGCCAGGATGACCATGTAGCGCGGGTCGTAGCTCTCGATGATGTCGATGTTCTGGTACACGGCGTCGGCCGTGCCGAGGTACCACTTCTCCTCCGAGACGCGCTGGCTCGCCGGCAGGATGTCGAAGCTCTCGTTGCGCTCCGGCCGGAAGAAGTTCCAGCCCCGCTGCAGGTGGCGGATCAGGCTGTGCGCCTTGTACTGGGTGGCCACGCCGATGCGGCGGATGCCGGAGTTGAGCGCGTTCGACAGTGCGAAGTCGATGATGCGTGACTTGCCGCCGAAATAGACGGCGGGCTTGGCACGGCGGTCCGTCAGCTCCATCAGCCGGCTGCCGCGCCCTCCGGCGAGCACGTAGGCCATGGCGTGGCGGGCCAGCGGCGTGACGGTCGGGCTCGGCGCCTTCGCGGTCGTCATGGTCTCCTCCCCTCGTTCAGTCCCGTGGTTCATCCAGTTTCTTCGTCGGCCGGTCTTCGCCGGTCCTTCCATCAGTCTCCGGGTTCGAAGACCAGGTAGAGCGCCGCCAGCGGCGGCAGCGTCAGCGTGGCCGACGCCGGCAGGCCGTGGGACGGCTCCGGCGCGGCCTCGACCGCGCCAAGATTGCCCATCCCCGTTCCGCCATAGTCGACGGCGTCGGTGTTCAGCGCCTCCCGCCAGCGGCCAGCCTGCGGCAGCCCGATGCGATATCCGTGCCGCGGCACGGGCGTGAAGTTGCAGACGACCGCCACCGGCGGGCCGCCCTCAGCGTCGAAGCGCAGCCAGGCCAGCACCGACTGGTCGGCATCGTCGACCACGACCCAGCGGAACCCCTCGGGCTCGCAGTCGCGCGCATGCAGCGCCGGCAGCGTCCGGTACAGCTGGTTCAGGTCGCGCACCGTCGCCTGCAGCCCGACGTGGAACGGGCCTTCGCCGAGGAGGTGCCAGTCCAGCGACTGCCGGAAGGCCCATTCCCGCCGCTGCCCGAACTCCTGCCCCATGAAGAGCAGCTTCTTGCCCGGGTGCCCCCACATGAAGGCGTAGTAGGCGCGGGCGGAGGCGAACTTCTGCCAGTCGTCGCCGGGCATCCGGCCGATCACCGAGCCCTTCCCGTGCACGACCTCGTCATGGGAGATCGGCAGGACGAAGTTCTCCGAGAAGGCGTAGAGCAGCCCGAACGTCAGCCGGTCGTGGTGCCAGCGCCGATGCACCGGATCGAGGCCCATGTAGGACAGGGTGTCGTTCATCCACCCCATGTTCCACTTGAAGTTGAAGCCAAGCCCGCCTGCATCCGGCGGGAGCGACACGCCGGGCCAGGCGGTCGACTCCTCGGCGATCATCAGCGTGCCCGGCTTCTGGGCATGGACCAGACCGTTGACGTGGCGCAGGAACGCCACCGCCTGCGTGTTCTCGTTGCCGCCCTGCTCGTTGGGCAGCCACTCGCCCGGCTTGCGCGAGTAGTCGAGGTAGAGCATGGACGCCACGGCATCGACGCGCAGCCCGTCCACCCGGAAGCGCTCGAGCCAGTAGAGCGCGTTGGCGGCGAGCACGTTGACGACCTCGCGCCGGCCGAAGTCGTAGATCGCCGTGTTCCAGTCCGGGTGAAATCCGCGCCGCGGGTCGGCGTGCTCGTAGAGCGCCGTGCCGTCGAAGCGGGAAAGGCCGTGCACGTCGGTCGGAAAGTGCGCAGGAACCCAGTCGAGGATCACGCCGAGCCCGGCGGCGTGGGCGCGGTCGACGAAGCGGGCGAAGCCGGCGGGGTCGCCGAAGCGCGCCGTCGGCGCGAACAGCCCGATGGGCTGGTAGCCCCAACTGTCGTCGAGCGGGTGCTCGCTGACCGGCAGCAACTCGAGGTGGGTGAAACCCATCTCCGCCGCGTAGGGGACGAGCTGGTCGGCCAGTTCGTCGTAGGTCAGGAACCGGTTGTCCTCGCCGCGCCGCCACGACCCGAGGTGGACCTCGTAGATCGCCATGGGCGAGCGGCGCGGGTCGCCGCCGCGCGGAGGCTCCGTCGTCCACGCGAAAGCGTCGGTGCGGGCCACGACCGAGGCGGTGGAGGGACGCAGCTCGCTGGCGAAACCGAACGGGTCGGCCTTCAGCGGCAGGAGCACACCGTCGGGACCGACGATCTCGTACTTGTAGACGGCGCCCTCCCCGACGCCCGGGGCGAAGATCTCCCACAGCCCGCTGTCGACGCGCTTGCGCATCTGGTGGCGGCGCCCGTCCCAGGCATTGAAATCCCCAACGACGGACACGCGGCGCGCGTGCGGCGCCCAGACGGCGAAATGGACGCCCTCGACGCCCTCGTGGCGCATCGGGTGTGCGCCGAGGCGGCCGTAGAGTTCGCGGTGCGTGCCCTCGACGAGGAGATAGTCGTCGGTCGGCCCCAGCACCGGCCCGAAGGCATAGGGGTCGGCGAAGGTCCAGGTCCCTCCCGCGTTGGCCGCGCGGAGGCGATAGGGCCGCCGTCCGGCGAGCGTCGGGACCGCGCCCTCGAAGAACCCGTCTGGATGGCGTCTGGAAAGACTGTCCAGCCGCTCTCCACGGCCATCGAGCACGTCGACGTGCTCCGCCCCGGGGACGAAGGCGCGGACCGTCGGCGGGCCTCTCTGCTCGTGCAGGCCCAGCACGGCGAACGCATCGGGGTGGCGGGCGCCGACGATGGCGGCCACGTCCTCGTCGGATGCGGGGACGGCGGCCGCCATGGCTCAGTTCCTCGACCGGACGGGGACGGACCAGATGTCCGAGGCGTATTCGGCGATGGCGCGGTCGGACGAGAACCAGCCCATGTGGGCGGTGTTCAGGATCGCCTTGCGCCACCAGCCCGAGGAATCGGCCCAGGCCGCGTCGACGTCGCGCTGCCGCGCCCAGTAGGCGTCGAAGTCGGCCGCCACCATGAAGTGGTCGTGGTGGCGCAGCACGTCGACGATGCCGGAATAGCGGTGCGGGTCGCTCGGCGAGAAGACGCCCGAGCCGATGGCCTCGAGAACCTGCCCGAGCATCGGCGAGGCCTCGATGACGTCGGTCATGTCGATGCCCTGCCGGCGCCGGGCCTCGACCTCCTCGGCGGTGAGGCCGAAGATGAAGATGTTGTCGTCGCCGACATGCTCGCGGATCTCGACGTTGGCGCCGTCGAGGGTGCCGATGGTGAGCGCGCCGTTCAGCGCCAGCTTCATGTTGCCGGTGCCGGAGGCTTCCATGCCGGCGGTGGAGATCTGCTCGGAGAGGTCCGCCGCCGGGATGATCGCCTCCGCGGTGCTGACGTTGTAGTTCGGCAGGAACACCACCTTGAGGAGGCCGCGGACCGTCGGGTCGCCGTTGACGAGGCGCGCCACGTCGTTGGCGAGCTTGATGATCAGCTTGGCCTGATGGTAGCTCGCCGCCGCCTTGCCGGCGAAGATCTTCACCCGCGGCGCCCAGTTGGCGGAGGGGCGGGCGCGGATGGCGTCGTAGAGCGCGACCGTCTCGAGGATGTTGAGCAGCTGGCGCTTGTACTCATGGATGCGCTTGATCTGCACGTCGAACAGCGCGGAGGGGTCGACGCGGACCCCGACCCGCTCGCTGATCAGCCGAGCCAGCGCCTGCTTCTTCTCGCGGCGGATCGCCGCGAAGCGGTCCTTCACCGAGGCGTCGTCGGCGAAGGCCGCGAAGCCGGAGAGCGCGTTCGGGTCGTCGAGGATCTGCGGGCCGACCGTGTCGACGAGCAGGCCGGTGAGGCCCGGATTGGCCTCGTAGAGCCAGCGCCGGAAGGTGATCCCGTTGGTCTTGTTGACGATTCGGCCCGGATAGAGCCGGTCGAGCCCGGCGAAGAGCGTCTGCTTCAGCAGGTCCGTGTGCAGCGCCGAGACGCCGTTGATGCGGTGCGAGCCGACGAAGGCGAGGTGCCCCATCCGCACGTGCCGGCCGTGCGCCTCGTCGATGAGCGACATGGCCGAGGCATAGCCGTCGTCGCCGCCGTTGCGGCGCAGGCGCTCGAGGTGCAGCGCGTTGATCAGGTAGATGATCTGCATCTGGCGCGGCAGCAGCCGCTCCATCAGCGGCACGGGCCAGCTCTCCAGCGCCTCGGGCAGCAGGGTGTGGTTGGTGTAGGACAGCGTGGCGGTGGTGATCTCCCACGCCTGCTCCCACGCAACCCCATGAAGATCCACGAGGATCCGCATCAGCTCGGCGACCGCGATGGCCGGGTGCGTGTCGTTGAGCTGGATCGCAACCTTGTCCGGCAGGGCTCGGATGTCGCCGTGCTGGCGGACGTGGCGGCGCACGAGGTCCTGCAGGGAGGCGGAAACGAAGAAGTACTCCTGCCGGAGGCGGAGCTCCTGGCCGGCCGGGGTGGCGTCGCTGGGGTAGAGGACCTTGGAGATCGACTCCGCCCGGACCCGCTCGGCCAGCGCGCCGACATGATCGCCCTGGTTGAAGGCATCGAGCCGAAGGGCGTCCGTCGCCCGCGCCGACCACAACCGCAGGGTGTTCACGTGGCGCCCGCGCCAGCCCGGCACGGGCGTATCGTAGGCCACCGCGTCGATGGTCTCGGCAGGCTTCCAGCTGTGCCGGAGGGTCCCGTCCCTGTCTTCCGTCGTCTCGACATATCCGCCGAATCCAACGGGATAGAGCACCTCGGGGCGCTCGAACTCCCACGGGTTGCCGAAGCTGAGCCAGGTCTCCGGGAACTCCTGCTGCCAGCCGTCCTGGATGACCTGTCGAAACAACCCGTGGTCGTAGCGGATGCCGTAACCATAGGCTGCAATCGACAGGGTCGACATGCTCTCCATGAAGCAGGCGGCGAGGCGTCCGAGGCCGCCGTTGCCCAGCGCGGCGTCCGGCTCGATCTGGCGCAGCTCTTCCAAGTCGACTCCGAGTTCCTGCAAGGCTTCGCGGACGGGCTCGGTCAGCTGCAGCTGTGTCAGCGCATCGGCGAGCAGTCGTCCGATGAGGAACTCCAGCGACAGATAGTAGACGCGCTTGGACTTGGCCGCGTACGTCGCCTGCGTCGAGGCCATCCAGCGCTCGACGATGCGATCGCGGACCGCGAGGACTGTCGCGATGAACCAGTCGCGCTTGCTGGCGACGATCGGATTCTTGCCGACCGAGTAGGTCAGCTTGGCGAGGATGGCGTCGCGCACGACCGCGGGATCGACCTGCGGCAGGGCCGGCGGCGCGGGCTCCACCGCGGGAGGCTTCTGCTGAACCGTCATCTCACCGCCTCTCCCGCGTGCTTCAGGGGGCATTTCCGCCGCTTTCCGCGACTGTCCGCCCCCGGAAAAACACTCTCCGCCGTCTTCTCCGGCCTTCCGCGACACGCGCGGAGGTGGAGACAGCCTTCCACCGATGGCCCGGAAGTTCAACGCAACACGTGATCGCTGTCAATAAATAAATCCAGTGGACTTAGTTATTGACGAGCGGGCGCCATGGTCGCAGACTGCGCCGGTGGGTTGCACGGGGCGGATCGGGCACGGCGGGTGATTGTGGACGCAGGCGATGCGTCGGCACCGGCGGCGGCCCCTCATCCGCCTCCGCTTCGATCCAGCACCTTCTCCCCGCCAGCGGGGAGAAGGTGCCCCGCACGCGCCGGGCTTGCCCGGCTCGTGCTCCGAAGGATGCGGGAGCGGGCAACAGCCCGCGCCCGCGGGGCGGATGAGGGGCGGCGCCAGCAAAGCCCGTGCAAACGGGCCGGGCTAGCCCGTCTCGTGCTTCGATGAAGGTGCGAGCGGGCAAAAGCCCGCGACCTCCAAGCGGCGGGAACGGGCAAAAGCCCGTGCCCGTGAGACGGCGGGAACGGGCAGACGCCCGCACCCGCGGGGCCTCGAGGGGCGGATGGCGAAGGAGCGGACGGGTTGGACGCGGACGTGACGGCGGGTGGCGGCGAGGCGGCCGGGGCGAAGGGCCCCGGGGCGACGCCGCGCGCCGAGCCGGGGAGCCGGGGGACGAACCAGGCGGGCGTGCGTCTGTGGAACGAGCGCCTCGTGCTGTCGCTCGTGCGCCGGCACGGCCCCCTGCCCAAGGCCGAGATCGCCCGCCTCACCGGCCTCTCGGCCATGACCACCACGACCATCATGAACCGGCTGGAGGCGGACGGCCTGCTGCTGCGCGGCGAGAAGACCCGCGGGCGCGTCGGCCAGCCCTCCGTGCCCTATGGCCTCAACCCGGACGGCGCCTTCGCGCTCGGCCTCAAGGTCGGCCGCCGCAGCTCCGACCTGATGCTCGTCGACTTCGCCGGCAGGGTGCGCGCGTGCGAGCGGATCGCCCACGCCTATCCCGACCCCGCCAGCGTCTTCGGCTGGCTGGAGGGTGCGCGCGAGGCGGTGCTCGGCGTGCTGCCGCCGTCGCTGCGCGGGCGCGTCACCGGCACCGGCGTCGCCTCCCCCTTCGAGCTGTGGACGTGGGACGCCGGCATGGGCGCCTCCCCCCGCACCATGGCCGCGTGGCGCGACTGCGACCTCTCAGCCGAGGTCGCCACCCGCACCGGGCTCCAGACCTTCGTGTGCAACGACGCCACCGCCGCCTGCGCCGCCGAGCTGATGATCGGCGCGGGCGCCCGCCACCGCGACTTCGTCTACTGCTTCATCGGCTCGTTCGTCGGCGGCGGCCTCGTGCTCGACCGCACGCTCTACCCCGGCCGCACCGGCAACGCCGCCGCCATCGGCTCGATGCCCGTCGCCACGCTGACGCAGGACGGCCGGCTCGTGCGCCCGCAGCTGCTGCGGCAGGCCTCGCTGTATCTCCTCGAGGAGAAGCTGCGCGACGCCGGCCGCGACCCCTCCCACATCTGGCGCCAGCCGGACGACTGGAGCGGCATCGGCGACCTGCTCGACCTGTGGATCGAGGAGACGGCGGCGGCGCTGGCTCCGGCGCTCATCGCCTGCACGGCGGTGATCGACGTCGAGGCCATCGTCATCGACGGCGCCTGCCCGCCGGACGTGCGCCGCCGCGTCGTCGAGGCCGTGTCGGCGCAGGCCGCCGCGCTCGACCGGCGCGGCCTGTCGCCGGTGCGCTTCATCGAGGGCACCGTGGGACACGACGCCCGCGCCATCGGCGCCGCCATGCTGCCGCTGATGGCGGGCTTCGCGCCCGACCGCGAGGTGCTGTTCAAGGAAGGGGACGGACGCCCATGATCCTGGTGTGCGGAGAAGCGCTCGTCGACGTGTTCGTCGGCGATCCCGAGGGCCCCTCCGGCGCCCGCCTGCCGGCAGAGATCGTCGCCGGCGGCTCGCCCTTCAACGTGGCGCTCGGCCTCGCCCGGCTGGGCGCGCCGGCCGCCTTCCTCGGCGGCCTCTCGACCGACCGCTTCGGCGAGCTGCTCGCCGGCCTGCTCGGCCGCGAGGGCGTCGACCTGTCGCTCGCCCCGGTGAAGCCCAACGCGACGACCATGAGCGTGGTCGCCCGCGGCGCCGACGGCCACCCGCGCTACGCCTTCTACGGCGACAACGCCGCCGACCGCGTGTTCTCCGCCGCCGACCTCCCGGCGACGCTGCCGGACGCCGTGCGGGTCATCACCATGGGCTCCTACACGCTGTCGGTGCAGCCTGTGGGCGACGCCTACCTCGCGCTGGCCGAGCGCGAACGCACCCGCCGCGCCATCAGCCTCGACCCCAACCTGCGCCCGACGCTGATCGGCGACCTCGACCGCTGGGCCGAGCGCTTCGACCGCTTCGCCGCGACGGCGGCCATCATCAAGTCGAGCGACGAGGACATCGCGGTGGCCTATGGCGGGCGACTGACGGTGGCAGACGCGGCCGCGCGCTGGCAGGCGGCCGGCGCCGGGCTGGTGGTGGTGACGCGCGGTGCCGACGGCGCCGTCGCCTTCCCCCGCGGCGAGGCGCCGCTGGAGGTGCCGGGCCGCCGCGTCGCCGTGATCGACACGGTGGGCGCCGGCGACACGTTCCACGCCGCCCTCCTGGCCGACCTCGACCGCGCCGCCGCGCTTCGGCCCGGTGCCGCGCCCGCGGTGTCGCGCGAGCGGCTGGGCGAGGCGCTGCGCTACGCCGTCACCGCGTCGTCCATCACCTGCTCGCGCCGCGGCGCCGACCTGCCGCGCGCCGCCGAGGTGGCGGCGGCGCTCGCCTGAGACCAAGGAGCCTTGCGATGTCACCCCGCATCATCAGCGTCGATCCCTTCGACATGGTCGTCTTCGGCGCCACCGGAGACCTCGCCGCGCGCAAGCTGATCCCGGCGCTGTTCCGCCGCGACGTCGCCGGCCAGGTGCCGGCCGATGCGCGCGTCATCGGCGTGTCGCGCCGCCTGCCGTCCGAGGGCAGCTTCGAGGCGCTGGTGCGCCGCAGCCTGCAGCAGCACGTGCCGGCGGAGGAGCTGACGGCCGAGGCGATCGACCGCTTCGTGGCGAGGCTCGCCTTCGTCACGCTCGACGCCGGCGGCGAAGCCGGCTGGAGCGACCTCGCCGCGCTGCTGGCCGAGCATCCGGCGCGCATCCGCGCCTTCTACCTCGCGGTGGGGCCGGACCTCTTCGGCGCCATCTGCGAGCGCATCGGCCGGCACGGCCTCGTCACTCCGGCGACGCGGGTGGTGGTGGAGAAGCCGGTCGGCAAGGACGGCGAGAGCGCGCGCGCCGTCAATGACGCGGTGGGCCGGGTGTTCGGCGAGCGGCAGATCTTCCGCATCGACCACTACCTCGGCAAGGAGACCGTGCAGAACCTGATGGCGCTGCGCTTTGCCAACGCGCTGTTCGAGCCGGTGTGGAACGCCGCCCACATCGACCACGTGCAGATCACCGTGGCGGAGACGCTGGGCGTCGCCGGGCGCGCCGGCTACTACGACACATCCGGCGCGCTGCGCGACATGGTGCAGAACCACATCCTGCAGCTGCTCTGCCTCGTCGCCATGGAGCCGCCGACCTCGCTCGACGCCGACGCCGTGCGCGACGAGAAGCTGAAGGTGCTGAAGGCGCTGAAGCCGATCTCGCCGCAGACGGTCGACGCCATGACGGTGCGCGGCCAGTACCGCGCCGGCGCCTCCGCCGGCGGCGCCGTGCCCGGCTACCTCGAGGAGCTCGGCCGCGACGACAGCACCACGGAGACCTTCGTGGCGCTGAAGGCCGAGGTCGAGAACTGGCGCTGGGCGGGCGTGCCCTTCTACCTGCGCACGGGCAAGCGGCTGGCGACGCGGCTCAGCGAGATCGTGGTGGCGTTCCGCCCCATCCCGCATTCGATCTTCCCCGGCTCGGCCGGCGCCGTGCGCTCCAACCGCCTCGTCATGCGCCTGCAGCCGGACGAGGCCGTGCGCCTGTGGCTGATGATCAAGGACCCCGGCCCCGGCGGCATGCGCCTGCAGCACGTGCCCCTCGACATGACCTTCGCCGACGCCTTCGGCGTGACGGCGCCCGACGCCTACGAGCGCCTGCTGATGGACGTGGTGCGCGGCTCGCAGACCCTGTTCATGCGCCGCGACGAGGTGGACGCCGCGTGGGCGTGGATCGACCCGATCCTCGAGGCCTGGAAGACCTCCGGCCAGCCCCCGCGCCCCTACACCGCCGGCACCTGGGGCCCCTCCGCCGCCGTCGCCCTCATCGAGCGCGACGGGCGGACGTGGCAGGACGACGGGTATTGAGCGGTGGGGTCGAAAGGCCCCTCATCCGGCGCTTCGCGCCACCTTCTCCCCGCCCGCGGGGAGAAGGGAAGTGCCCCTCATCCGCCCGCTGCGCGGGCACCTTCTCCCCGTAGACGGGGAGAAGGGGAGCGGCGGCGGCGCGGGGGCTGGACGGGCGGTGCGGGATCAGGCGAGGCGGCTGGGTATCCCTTCGCCCCGCTTGCGGGGAGAAGGTGCCCCGAAGGGGCGCATGAGGGGCCTTCAGGAGCGCTGGTGCAGGGCGGCGAAGATGGTGTCGATGACGGCGTCGGTCTCGTGCAGGATCTCATGGTTCCAGAACCGCAGCACGCGGAACCCCGCGCGGCGCAGCGCGGCGTCACGGTGGAGGTCACGCGTGCTCTCGGCATGCTGGCTGCCGTCGGCCTCGACGATCAGCCTCGCCTCACGGCAGCAGAAGTCTGCGATGAAGCCTGCGACGGGCTCCTGCCGCACGAACTTGAAGCCGGCCAATCGGCGGTCGCGCAGGCGGTGCCAGAGCCGGCGCTCGGTGTCGGTCATCGTGCGGCGGAGCGCGCGAGCGCGGGACGTGGCGAGGGACGGGCGGTTCGCCATACCTCAAGCATGCCGGGCTGGCGTGACCGGCGCCACGAACGCGGGGTTGTGGTTTCCATCCTCTGCTCCCGGTGGAGCCTGCCCCTCATCCGGCGCTTCGCGCCACCTTCTCCCCGCGGGCGGGGAGAAGGGGATCGGCGCCGGCGCGGGGGCTGGAAGGGTGAAAGGCGAGGCGCGGCGGCCGGGCGTCCCTTCGCCCCGCTTGCGGGGAGAAGGTGCCTCCGCGCGAGCGGAGGCGGATGAGGGGGCGGGAGCGGGCAGCAGCCCGCGCCCGCGGAGTGGATGAGGGGCTGGCGCGTGCATCGTGCGGTGAGGCAGGAGAGCTGAGATGAGCATCCATTCGACGGTCGAGGCCGTGACGCAGCGGATCGTGGAGCGGAGCCGGGGGGCGCGGGGGGTGTATCTCGACCGCATCGCGCGGGCGGCCGAGGCGCAGCCGGCGCGGCGGCGGCTGGGATGCGCCAACCTCGCGCACGGCTTCGCGGCCTGCGGGCCGACCGACAAGGGCCGACTGGCGGGCGGCGAGACGCCGAACATCGGCATCGTCACCGCCTACAACGACATGCTCTCGGCCCACCAGCCGTTCGAGCGCTTCCCCGACCTGATCCGCGCGGCGGCGCGCGAGGCGGGGGCGACGGCGCAGGTGGCGGGCGGCGTGCCGGCCATGTGCGACGGCGTCACCCAGGGCGAGGCCGGCATGGAGCTGTCGCTGTTCTCGCGCGACGTCATCGCGCTCGCCACCGGCGTGGCGCTGTCGCACAGGATGTTCGACGCGGCGCTCTATCTCGGCGTCTGCGACAAGATCGTGCCCGGGCTGCTCATCGGCGCGCTGGCGTTCGGCCACCTGCCGGCGATCTTCGTCCCGGCCGGGCCGATGACATCCGGCATCCCCAACGACGAGAAGGCGAAGGTCCGCCAGCTCTACGCCGAGGGGAAGGTGGGCCGCGACGCGCTGCTCGAGAGCGAGATGAAGTCCTACCACGGGCCGGGTACCTGCACGTTCTACGGCACCGCCAACACCAACCAGATGATGATGGAGATCATGGGCCTGCATCTGCCCGGCTCCTCCTTCGTCAACCCCAACACGCCGCTGCGCGACGCGCTGACCGGCGCGGCGACGAAGCGGGTGCTGGAAATCACGGCGCAGGGCAACGCGTATACGCCGATCGGGCGGGTGGTGGACGAGCGCGCCGTGGTCAACGGCATCGTCGGGCTGCACGCCACCGGCGGCTCGACCAACCACACCATCCACCTGATCGCCATGGCCGCGGCGGCGGGCATCGCCATCACCTGGGACGACTTCTCCGATCTCGCCGCCGTGGTGCCGCTGCTCTGCCGCGTCTACCCCAACGGCAAGGCCGACGTGAACCACTTCCACGCCGCCGGCGGCATGGGCTTCCTCATCCGCGAACTCATCGGCGCGGGCCTGCTGCACCGCGACGTGACGACCGTGTGGGGCACCGGGCTCGACGGCTACACGGTGGAGCCGGTGCTGGAGGCCGACGGCGGCATCGGCTGGAAGGACGCCGCCGCGGTGTCCGGCGACACGGCCGTGCTGCGCGGCGCGGCGGAGCCGTTCCAGCCGACGGGCGGCCTCGCGCTGCTCGACGGGCCGCTGGGCCGCGCCGTGATCAAGACCTCGGCGGTGGCGCCGGAGCGCCACGTCATCGAGGCGCCGGCGCGCGTGTTCCACTCGCAGGAAGAGCTGCAGGCCGCCTTCAAGGCCGGCGCGCTGACCGGCGACTTCGTGGCCGTGGTGCGCTTCCAGGGGCCGAAGGCCAACGGCATGCCCGAGCTGCACAAGCTGATGCCGCCGCTCGGCGTGCTGCAGGACCGCGGCCAGCGCGTCGCGCTGGTGACGGACGGGCGGCTCTCCGGCGCCTCGGGCAAGGTGCCGGCGGCGATCCACGTGACGCCGGAGGCGGCCGACGGCGGCGCCATCGCGCGGGTCCGTGACGGCGACATCGTCCGGGTCGACGCGCCGGCCGGGCGGCTGGAGGTGCTGGTCGACCCGGCGGAGTGGGCGGCGCGCGCGCCGGCGACGGCGGATCTCTCGGCCTCGCACGTGGATTGTGGACGGGAGCTCTTTTCCGTATTCCGGCAGGCGGCCGGCCGCGCCGACGCGGGCGCGTCCGTGTTCGGCATGGCCGGCTGAGGCGGCGGCAGAGCGTTCGGGGAGGACGAGGATGACGACGGGAAACCCCGCGAAGGTCGAGGCCTGCTGGGACGCGCTGGCGCGCCACCACGCGGCGCAGAAGGGCGTCACCATCGCCGAGCGTTTCGCGGCCGACCCGCAGCGCGTGCCGCGCCTCACCGCGCGGCTCGACGACATGCTCCTCGACCTCTCCAAGACGGCGCTTGACGAACGGGCGCTGTCACTGCTCGCGGACCTGGCCCGCGCCGCCGGCGTCGAGGCGAAGCGCGACGCGATGTTCGCCGGCGAGGCGATCAACCGCACCGAGAACCGCGCCGTGCTGCACGTCGCGTTGCGCAACCGGCCCGACCGCCCGATCCGCGTCGGCGGGAAGGACGTGATGCCCGAGGTGGCGGCGACACTGGCGCGGCTGGAGGCGTTCGCGGAGGGCATCCGCAACGGCGCGATCGCCCCGGCGCGCGGGGGCCGCTTCACCGACGTCGTCAACATCGGCATCGGCGGGTCCGACCTCGGCCCGGCGATGGCGACGCTGGCGCTGGCGCCGTGGCACGACGGGCCGCGCTGCCACTTCGTCTCCAACGTCGACGGTGCCCACCTCGCCGACACGCTGAAGGGGCTCGACCCGGCGACGACGCTGCTCATCGTGGCGTCGAAGACCTTCACCACCATCGAGACCATGACCAACGCGGCGTCGGCGCGGCGCTGGCTCGTCGCGGCGCTGGGCGAGGAGGCGGTGGCGGCGCACTTCTGCGCGGTGTCGACGGCGCTCGACAAGGTGCAGGCCTTCGGCATCGGCGCCGAGCGCATGTTCGGCTTCTGGGACTGGGTCGGCGGCCGCTACTCGGTGTGGTCGGCGGTCGGCCTGTCGCTGATGATCGCCATCGGCGCGCGGAACTTCCGCGCCTTCCTCGACGGCGCCCACGCCATGGACCGCCACTTCGCCGAGGCGCCGCTGGAGGCGAACCTCCCGGTGCTGCTGGGGCTCGTCGGCCTGTGGCACCGCAATGTCTGCGGCCACGGCTCGCGGGCGATCCTGCCCTACGACCAGCGCCTGTCGCGCTTCCCCGCCTACCTGCAGCAGCTCGACATGGAGTCGAACGGCAAGACCGTGACGCTCGACGGGGCGCCGGTGCCGCGCGCCAGCGGGCCGATCGTCTGGGGCGAGCCCGGCACCAACGGGCAGCACGCCTTCTACCAGCTCATCCACCAGGGCGCCGACGTGATCCCCTGCGAGTTCCTCGTGGCGGCGCGGGGCCACGAGCCCGAACTCGCCAACCACCACGCGCTGCTGGTGGCGAACTGCCTCGCCCAGTCGCAGGCGCTGATGACGGGCCGCACGCTTGCCGAGGCCCGGGGGCAGCTGATCGCGGCCGGCCGGTCGGAGGCCGAGGCGGGCGTCCTCGCGCCACACCGGGTGTTTCCCGGCAACCGGCCGTCGGTGACCATCGCCTACCGCCAGCTCGACCCCGCGACGCTCGGCCGGCTGATCGCACTCTACGAGCACCGGGTGTTCGTGGAGGCGGCAGT
The DNA here is from genome assembly GCF_054612375.1 of Alsobacter sp. R-9. Lineage (NCBI taxonomy): Bacteria > Pseudomonadati > Pseudomonadota > Alphaproteobacteria > Hyphomicrobiales > Alsobacteraceae > Alsobacter > Alsobacter sp. R-9. Next base: position 68,650 of record NZ_JBTSWJ010000014.1, read on the forward strand.
GTGGGGCATCAACGCCTTCGACCAGTGGGGCGTGGAACTGGGCAAGGAACTCGCCGGCGCGCTGGCGCCCCTCGTCGAGGGCAAGGCCCCGGCGACGGCGGTCGACCCGTCCACGGCGGGCCTCGTCGCGCATCTGCGCGGGCTCGCGGCGGGCTGAGGCGCCTCAGGGGATCAGGGGGCCGGCCTCGCGGATCAGCGCAGCCAGGACCGGCTCCTCGACGAGCCCGGCGGCCTCCTCGACGGTGAACCAGTGCCGCAGGCGCTGGCGCTTCTCGGGCCAGTTCGGAAGCTCCGCGTCGACGTGGAACAGGAACACCTCGACCGTGCACAGCATCTGCCGGGCGCGGAACTGCTTCCAGTAGGTGTAGCCGCCGATAGACTTGCCGAGGACGCGGCCCCTGACGCCGGCCTCCTCGAAGGCCTCCGTCGCGGCGGCGAGCGCAGGCGGACGGCCCGGCATCGGCCAGCCCTTGGGGATCACCCAGCGGCCGGTGTCGCGGGAGGTCACGAGCAGCACCGAGGCGATGCCGTCGCGGCGTCGCACGGGCAAGGCTCCGAACTGCATGGCGGGGCTGGTCTTCTTGCCCAAACCGCGGCTCTCCCGGCAGCGGCCGTCGATTCGCGCCGCCCGCGGCGGCCACGATGAATCCGGCCCGGATCGGTGTCACGTGATTTTTGTCACGAAACCGTCACATGGCGTCGGCCGCGCGCTCGCGCCGGGCACCGACCCCAAGGCTTCCGCCGAACCGCGGGCCTTCGTCCCCTCCGCGGCTGCGCCGCTCGGCCGGGGATGACGGAGAATGGGCTGTGGGCGCGAGAGAGGGCCGCGCCCCCGCGCGCTCGAACCGAAGCCCGTCGCCACGTCCCCGGCCGCAGCACGACGTTGTGCCGGGACGCGCTGGGACAGTCCGGGAGCGGCAGGTCGGCACGGCTCCGGCGCAGGCGACGAACGAAGAGGATCAGCCGGCCGGACGGATCGTCCTGGCCGGCTGGAGAGACGAGGTCAGGACCGCGTCGGCGACGCGGTCAGACGACGCGGAGGTCGACGGCGCTGGTCTTGCCGTTACGCCCCGTCTCGAGCTCGTAGGAGATCTTCTGCCTCTCCTTCAGCTCGCGCAGCCCCGCCCGGTTCAGCGCGCTGATGTGCACGAAGACATCCGGCCCGCCGGCGTCCGGCTGGATGAAGCCGTACCCCTTCTCGCTGTTGAACCACTTCACAGTCCCAGTCGGCATCTCGAAATCCTGGTCGTCCTAGTCGCGGCACCGGCGCCGCAATCATGACGCTGGCATGCCGCGCGACAGGTTGCAACGAAGCTGAGCGGCACGACCTGCGGTGCCGGTGCCTTCGCCGGCCCCGCGCGCGCCTCGCGCGAGCCTCGTGCAGGCTGCGGGACGGCCATGCACCAGACGCCCGGCAGCCATGCCCCGGATGTCGCGTCGAAGCCAGAATGCACCGCAATCTCAAAAGGTTAACGGTCAGGTTACGAGCACAAGGGTCGCGTCCGCGTGCGATGCCGGAGCGCCTGCACGTCCCCGCATGCCGGCGCGGGCCACGGCCGTTGACACGTGCAAGATTTTTTTTCGTGTGGCATCAACCTGACGCCCGCGGCGACCCGAAATGACCGCGCGGGGCGGGAGGCGCGACATGAGCCATGGGGCAGCGGCCGGCCGGGGCCTCGGCATCGGCATCATCGGGACCGGCTTCATGGGCCGCTCGCACGCACTCGCCTACCGCGCCGCAGCGGGCGTGATCCCGGGCCTTCCGCATCCGAGGCTCGCGGTGGTGGCCGACGTCGACGGCGGCGCGGCGGAGGCGGCGCGGACGCAGATGGGCTTCGCCCGCGCCACCACGGACTGGCGCGACCTCGTCGCCGATCCGGCCGTTGACGTCGTCGCGATCACCACGCCCAACGTCCTCCACAGGGAGATGGCCCTCGCCGCCGTCGCCGCCGGCAAGCACGTTCACTGCGAGAAGCCGCTCGCGCCGACGGCGGCCGACGCGCGCGTCATGACGGAGGCGGCGGAGGCAGCAGGCGTCGTCACGCAGGTCGGCTTCAACTACCTGAAGAACCCCCTGCTCGCGATGGCGCGCGACATGATCGCGGCGGGCGAGATCGGCACGGTGACATCGTTCCGCGCCATTCACGCCGAGGGCTTCATGAGCGATCCCGACGTGCCGCATTCGTGGCGCCTCGACCCGGCGGGCGGACCGGGCGCGCTCGGAGACATCGGCAGCCACGCCATCGCGCTCGGCCGCTTCCTGCTGGGCCCTGTCGAGAGCGTGTTCGCCGACCTCGAGACCGTGGTGAAGGACCGCCCGGTGACGCGCGGTGCGCGGGAGCGCAGGCCGGTTCTCGTCGACGACATCGCGCGCCTCACCGTGCGCTTCGCGCGCGGCTGCCGCGGCTCGATCGAGGCCAACTGGGTGGCGACCGGGCGCACCATGCAGCTCGCCTTCGACATCCACGGCAGCAGGGGCGCGATCAGCTTCACGCAGGAGCGGTTCAACGAGCTGCTCGTGCACCGCGCCGGCGGAGATGCGCGCCAGCAGGGGTACGTGCGCGTGGAGGCGGGCCCGCAGCATGCGCCCTACGGCCACTTCTGCGTGGCGCCGGGCCACCAGCTCGGCTTCAACGACCTGAAGACGATCGAGGTCGCCGACTTCCTCGCCGCCATCGCGGGCGGTCCGCGCAAGGGGCCCGACTTCCGCGAGGCGCTCGCCGTCCAGCAGGTCATCGACGCCGCGCTCGTGTCGTCGGCCGGGCAGCGCTGGGTGGCGGTGGAGGGCTGAGGACGCGCGAGCGCACGACGGCGACGGCCCCTCATCCGGCGCTTCGCGGCGACGGCCCCTCATCCGGCGCATCGCGGCGACGGCCCCTCATCCGGCGCATCGCGCCACCTTCTCCCCGCGTGCGGGGAGAAGGTGCCTCCGCGCAGCGGAGGCGGATGAGGGGCGGCCGTGTGCTCGTCAGGCGACCGCGTTCTCCTCGGCGACCGTCTGCAGGAGCGCCAGCACGTAGGGGGCGAAGGAGCGCCAGACCTCGACGCGGAAGTCGTGCGGGGCCGCGCGCCAGAGCACGATCTCGGCCTTCTCGAAGATCGTGCGCGTGGCCGTGCCGACGGGGAACGCCTCGGGCGACAGGTCGAGCGGCACGGCGGCGTTGAGCGCCAGCGCGGCCTCGTGGCCTTCGACGCGCAGGGCCATCTGGCGGTGCGAGACGTCGACGAGGCTGCAGGGCCGTCCGCCGCAGTCGGCCTCGATGCGATGGGCCAGCGCAGCCGCGGCCGCGGGCTCCGCGGCGTCGGTGGCGATGAGCAGCCACTCGTCGGGGCCGAGCTTCATGGCGACGCGGGGTCCGGCGACGGCGGACGTGTTGATGCGCTCCGGCAGCGCGACGCCGAAGGCGGGGCCGACAGCCTGCGCCGTGGCGGTGTCGGCACGCAGGACGAAGCGTCCGGCGGGCGGCTCGACAGCGATGCGCACGAGGCCGGCCGCGAAGGGCGGGGCGGCGGCGAGCGGCGGACGACGGAGGATCTCAGGCATCGAGGCGGCTCCCCTCCGGATCGAGGAAGACGGGCGAGGTCACGGTGACCGCGACGGCGCCGGATGGCATCGGCACGTAGAGCGTGTCGCCCATCCGCGCCCGGCCGCCGGCGACGAGCGCCAGGGCGATCGAGCGGCCCAGGGCGGCGCTGTCATAGGCGGAGGTGACGTGGCCGAGCGCCGGCGTGCCGCGCGGCGGATCGGGCATGGCGGTGATCTGCGCGCCCTCCTCCAGCACCAGCGCCGGGTCCTCGCAGAGCAGGCCCACGAGCTGCTTGCGCTGCGGCAGGAGCATGTCGGGCCGCGCCAGCGAGCGCTTGCCGACGAAGTCCTTCTTGGCCTTGCCGATGGCCCAGTCGAGACCGAGGTCGCCGGGGGTGACGGTGCCGTCCGTCTCCTGTCCGACGATGATGTAGCCCTTCTCGGCGCGCAGCACGTGCATCGCCTCGGTGCCGTAGACGCAGAAATCGCGGGCGCGGGCGCGCTCCCAGATCGCCTCCCAGACCGCCCTGCCGTAGTCGGCCGGGACGTTCACCTCGAAGCCGAGCTCTCCGGTGAAGCTCATGCGGAAGAGCCGGCACGGGATGCCCGCGATCGCGCCCTCGCGCACGCTCATGTGCGGCATGGCCTCGCGCGAGATGTCGATGCCCTCGACGAGCGGCGCCAGCACCTCGCGCGCGTGGGGGCCCTGCACGGCGATCACCGCCCACTGCTCGGTCGTCGAGGTGAGCCATACCCGCAGCTCGGGGAACTCCGTCTGGAGGTAGTCCTCCATGTGCGCCAGCACCCGCGGCGCCCCGCCGGTGGTCGTAGTGACGTGGAAGCGGTCCGGCGCGAGGCGGCCGACGACGCCGTCGTCCATGACGAAGCCCGCCTCGTTCAGCATCAGGCCGTAGCGGCAGCGCCCGGGCTCGAGCTTCGTCCACGGGTTGGTGTAGAGGCGGTTCATGAACTCGGCCGCGTCGGGGCCGACGACCTCGATCTTGCCGAGCGTCGAGGCGTCGAAGAGGCCGCCTGCCTCGCGCACGGTGCGGCATTCGCGCAGCACGGCGGCGTGCATGTCCTCCCCCTCGTGCGGGAAGTAGCGCGCCCGCTTCCACAGGCCGACGTCCTCGAACACCGCCCCGTGGGCGACGGCCCAGTCGTGCGTGGGCGTGTGGCGGGCGGGATCGAACAGCGCGCCGCGCGAATGACCCGCGAAGGTGCCGAAGGTGACCGGCGTGTAGGGCGGGCGGAAGGTCGTGAGCCCGACCTCGGGCATCGCCTTGCCGAGCGAGCCGGCGGCGATGGCGAGGCCGTTCATGTTCGACGTCTTGCCCTGGTCCGTCGCCATGCCGGTGGTGGTGTAGCGCTTCACGTGCTCGATGGAGCGGAAGCCTTCGCGCACGGCGAGCCGGATGTCCTTCTCCGTCACGTCGTTCTGGAAGTCGACGAAGGCCTTCACCTTCTGGACGTCGCGGTTGTGAGGCACCGCGCCGTGGAAGCCGCCCTTCGGCAGGATCTCGCCCTGCACCGCGAGCGGCGCCTCCGGAGGCGCCGCGTGGCCCGTGGCCTCGGCGGCCTCTGCGCCGGCCCTCTGGCCCTCCGCGAGCGCGGCGGCGACGCCGAGGGCGCCGTTGCAGCCGCCGGCGGAGCGTGCGTTCGGCACGGAGCCGGGCGTGGGCAGGTAGACCTGCCGCGCCTCGTCGAAGGTCAGCCGGCCCCGCATCTGCGAGTGCAGGTGGACGGCCGGCGTCCAGCCGCCGGCCATGACGACGAGGTCGCAGGCGATGTCGGACGAAGGGCCGACGAGGCCGTTCGCGTCGAGCGTGGCGACGTGCGCCGCCTTCACCCCGTGGCGTCCGGCGATGCCCGTGAGGACGCTGGCGTAGCGGATCGGCATCCGGCTGCGCAGGTCGGCCACGGTGGGAGACGCATCCGGCGCGGGCCGCATGTCGACGACGGCCGCGACGGAGACGCCCGCCGCCGAGAGATCCAGCGCCGCGGCATAGCCGCTGTCGCAGGCGGTGAAGACCACCGCGGTGCTGCCGGGCCGCGCGCCGTACCGGTTGGCGAAGGTTCGGGCCGCGCCCGCCAGCATGACCCCGGGGCGGTCGTTCTCGGGAAACACCAGCGGCCGCTCGATGGCGCCTGTCGCGAGCACCACCTCGCGCGCCCTCACCTTCCACAGCCGCTCGCGGGGCGCTTTCGGGTCGGGGTGGTCGAGATGGTCGGTGAGCCGCTGCGCGAGGCCGAAGAAGCCCTGCGCATAGGCGCCGAAGGCCTGGGTGCGCGGCAGCAGGGTGACGCGGCGATGGCCGGCGAGCGCGGCCAGCGTCGCGGCGACCCAGTCGGCCGCGGGGGCGCCGTCGATGGTCAGCGTGCGCTCGGAGAGCAGACCCCCTCCCATCTCGGCCTGCTCGTCGCACAGGATGACGCTGGCCCCGGCCCGTGCCGCGGCGAGCGCGGCGGCGAGGCCGGCCGCGCCGGCACCGACGACGAGCACGTCGCAGAATGCGTAGCGGTGCGTGTAGTGGTCGGGATCGGCGGCGTCGGGCGCCTGGCCGAGGCCGGCGGCGCGGCGGATGAAGGGTTCGTAGAGGTCCTTCCACGCCGTGCGCGGCTGCATGAAGGTCTTGTAGTAGAAGCCGGCCGACAGCACGCCGGCCGGGACCAGGTCGTTGACCTCGCCGACATCCACCGAGAGGCTCGGCCAGCGGTTCTGGCTGCGCGCGACGAGGCCGTCGTAGAGCTCGACCTGCGTGGCGCGCAGGTTGGGCGTCGAGGCGCCGCCGCCGCGGTCGACCGTGACCAGCGCGTTGGGCTCCTCGGCACCGGCGCCGAGCACGCCGCGCGGGCGGTGGTACTTGAACGAGCGGCCCATGAGCCGTACGCCGTTGGCAAGCAGCGCCGAGGCGAGAGTGTCCCCGGGATGGCCCTCGTAGCGCCGGCCGTCGAAGGTGAAGCGCAGCACGCGCTCGCGGACGATGCGACCGCCGGCGGCGGTGCGGGACGGCGCGGTCATCGCGAGCCCTCCGTCGCCAGCGCGGCAAGGTCGGGCCGCGGCTCGCCCGGCCGGTAGGTCGCGACGAACCGGTCGGTGACGGTGTGGCGCACGGCGTTGAAGAAGCGGCCGCAGCCATGCGTGTGCCGCCAGCGCTCCGCGTGCAGGCCCTTCGGGTTGGCCCGCATGTAGAGGAAATCGGCCCACGCCTCGTCGGAGACGGCGGAGGGGTCCTCGGGACGCACGACATGCGCCTCGCCGCCGTAGCGGAACTCGAGCTCGGGACGCTCCGCCTCGCACCAGGGGCAACGGATCAGCAGCATCGGGCGGGGACCTCTTTGGTCTTGGTCGCAGGCGTCATGTCGAAGAACCTGATTCCACGTCTTCGCGCCTGCTCTAGTGCGCGACGGCGGCGGCCGCCGCCTCGTCGATGAGACGGCCGGTGCGGAACCGGTCGAGCGTGAAGGGGGCGTTGATGGGATGCGGCTCGCCGGTCGCGACGGTGTGGGCGAACACGTGCCCGGAGCCGGGGGTCGCCTTGAAGCCGCCGGTGCCCCAGCCGCAGTTCACGAACAGCCCTGGCACGGGCGTCTTGCCGATGATCGGCGAGCGGTCCGGCGTGACGTCGACGATGCCGCCCCAGTTGCGCAGCATGCGCAGCCGCCGGACGGTGGGGAACAGCTCGCAGATCGCGTCGAGCGTGTGCGAGGCGATGTGCAGGCCGCCGGTCTGCGAATACGACGTGTAGGCGTCGGTGCCGGCGCCGATGACGAGCTCGCCCTTGTCGGATTGCGACATGTAGGCGTGGATCGTGTTGGACATGACCACGCAGGGCATGATCGGCTTCACGGGCTCCGAAACGAGCGCCTGCAGCGGATAGCTCTCCAGCGGCATGCGCACGCCGGCCATGGCCATGACCACGCTGGTGTGGCCCGCCGCGACGACGCCGACGCGCTTCGTGCGGATGGTGCCGCGCGTCGTCTCCAGCGCCTCGACGGCGCCGTCGGCGCCGCGGCGGATCGCCGTGACCTCGCAGTTCTGGAGGATGTCGACGCCGAGCGCGCTGGCGCCGCGGGCGTAGCCCCACGCCACCGCGTCGTGCCGGGCGACGCCGCCGCGCCGCTGCAGGGCGGCACCGACGATCGGATAGCGGATGTTGGGCGAGATGTTCAGGAGGGGGCAGAAGGCCTTCGCCTCCTCCGGCGTCAGCCACTCGTTGTCGATGCCCTGCAGCCGGTTGGCGTGGACGTGGCGCTTGAACACCTGCACGTCGTGGACATTGTGCGCGAGCATCATGACGCCGCGCGGCGAGTACATGACGTTGTAGTTGAGCTCCTGCGAGAGCGTCTCCCACAGCTTCACCGCGTGCTCGTAGAGGCCCTGGCTCTCCTCCCAGAGATAGTTCGAGCGGATGATGGTGGTGTTGCGCCCGGTGTTGCCGCCGCCGAGCCAGCCCTTCTCGACCACGGCGATGTTGGTCATGCCGTGTTCCTTCGCCATGTAGTAGGCGGTCGCCAGCCCGTGCCCGCCGCCGCCGACGATGACGGCGTCGTAGGCCGGCTTCGGCTCGGGCGAACGCCACTGCTCCGGCCAGCCGATATTGCCGCTCAGCGCCTGGCGCAGGATGGTGAAGGCATTGAAACGCATGGCTCGCTCGTCACCCTGGCGGCTCCGGGAGCCGCGGTGGTCGGACATTTGCACGGGGGAATACGCCGCTTCTAGACGATTTGCGACATCCGCGAAGCCGTTTTCGGACATGGCCGGCATGTCGCAGGGGGCTCCGGGCGCGCGAGCGGGCGTGAATTCGGGCGGTCCGGCGCGTTTCCCGCGAGGTGGGGGCGGGCTCTTGCCCGCCCCCGCCCCTCATCCGGCTGCGCTGTCGCGCAGCCACCTTCTCCCAGCAAGCGGGGAGAAGGGAGCGAAGCGGCTCGGCCCGCCGCCCGTCACATCCGGCGCGAGGCGATGGCGGCGCCTTCCACGAGGGCCGCGAGCTTGGCCCACGCGATCTCGGGGTCCACGGCGCCGAAGCCGGCGAAGGTGGAGAAGCCGCAGTCCGTGCCGGCGATGACCCGCTCGGACCCCACGGCGTCGACGAAGGCCGCAATGCGCTGGGCCACGAGTTCCGGGTGCTCGACGAAGTTGGTCGTCGAATCGAGGCAGCCGGGGATCAGCACCAGGTCGTCGGGAAGCGCCGCCTCGCGCCACACCGTCCACTCGTGGGCGTGGCGGGGGTTCGACGCCTCGAACAGCAGCGCGCCGGGCTTCGCCTTCAGCAGGACCGGCAGCACGCGGGCGAGCGCGATGTCGCGCGTGTGCGGGCCCTCGTAGTTGCCCCAGCAGATGTGCATGCGGACCCGGTCGCGCGGGACGTTGCGCAGGGCATGGTTGAGCACCTCCACGTGCAGCGCCGCGCGGCGGAGGAACCCGTCCTCGTCCAGCGTGCGGTACATCATGTGCCGGCCGAGCCCAAGGTCGGGCGCGTCGATCTGCAGGATCAGCCCCGCCGCGACGATGGCCTCGTACTCGGCGCGCATGCCCTCGGCGATGTCGGCGAGGTAGTCGTCGAGGCTGGCGTGATGGTCGGAGGGCTGGAACAGCGCGATGACTCCCGGGCTCGCTGCGTTCATGAAGCCCTCGGCATAGCCGGAGGCAGAGAGCGCCGCCTTCATCGCCGCCACGTCCTTGGCGAGCGGCTCCATCGACTTCACGGCGATGGGCCCGACGCAGCGCGGCCGCCGGTACTGCGGCGTGCCGCCGGCCCTTGCGAGGCGCAGCTTGAAGTCCGGGTAGTCGTCGAGATCCTGCGGCGGCTCGCGCGGGCTGTCGCCGTCGAAGCCGGTGAGCCGGTCCTTCACGTAGGTGGCATACGAGATCTTGGACGTCTCGCCGTCGGACGGCAGGTCGATGCCGATCTCCTTCTGGCGCGCGACGGTCGCCGCCGTCGCCTTCGCCATGACGTCGTCATAGGCCGCGTCGTCGAAGGGCAGGCCCTTCTCGCGTACGAAGAGCAGATCCGCCACCACGGACGAGCGGGGCAGCGAGCCGACATGCGTGGTGCGGATCCTTGGCATTTCAGGCGGCCTTCTCGGCGAGGAACTCCACGGCGCCCGCCTCGTCGCCGCCGCGCACGACATAGGCGACGCAGCCGTCCGACGAGGTGGCGCGGAAGGACCGTGGCAGCCCCTTCGGCGTGGTGAAGGTGTCGCCGGCGCCCATCACGACGTCGCCATCCGGCGTCGTGACCAGCAGCGTGCCCTTGTGCACGAAGATCACCTCCTCCTCCCGCCGGATGTGCGCCGGGACGGAGGCGCCGGAGGCCATCTTCAGGCAGCGCAGGTTGAAGCCGTGCGGCCACCAGCCGACGACGGGGCCGGGCTGGAAGCCGTCCTTCGTCGGCTTCGGCACGATGACCGGGCACTCCTCGACGCCGGGGCCGGCGAGCGGAGACGCAGGGTTGCCCTTGAGGTCGGCGAAGCGCACGACGCCCTGCGCCATCTTCTCGTCGGATGGCGAGGCGAGCCGCTGCATCGTCGCGGCGTCCGGCGGCTGCTGCAGGGTGGCGCCTTCCGGGACGGACTGGCCGGCGGCGGTGTCGATCAGGCGGCCGCCCTCGAGCAGCACCATGCCGAAGCGCTTGGCGAGGTCGAAGACGCGCGGGCTCCACGTCACCTTGCCCGGATCGTCTCCGCCCAGCACGGCGAAGAGGAAGCTCACGTCCTGCGGCGTGCCCAGGTTCTCGAAACCGCGGAACATGTGGATCGGCAGGCTGATGACGTCGCCCTCGTGCAGCTCGATCGAACCGTCGTCGGCATTCGGCCCCCACATGAAGCGCCAGTGGCCGGTGTGGACGATGAACACCTCGGCCGTCTCGTGGCTGTGCTGCGAGTTGAGGCAGCGCCCCGGCTGCCGCGCTGCGCCGATGTTGAAGCCGTGCGGCTCGGGGATGTGCACGTGCTGGTTCGGATTCTCGGAGACGCCGGGGCCGATGAGCGTGAAGTTCTCCTTCTCCTCCGACCCCGGCGAGCGGGTGTCGATGAAGGCGTTGCGGCACGGCCGCAGGTCGGCGTAGCGGATGAGCCGCTTGTCGAGGGCGCCCATGGTGTTTCCTCCTCTGGTCTGGCGCGGGACCGCGGCCCCGTCCGGTCGCATTCGTATGCACGGCCCGCCGCGCAGAAGCGCGGCCGGCAGGGGGAGCCTCAGCCGGTCTGCAGCAGGATCTGCTTCCAGATGGCGGTCTCGTCGTAGAGCACCCACTCGCGGCGCAGGCCCCACGGCCCGAACTCGGCATGGCTGATGCCCATGACGTGGACCTCGGCGCCGGTCGGCGTGCCGAAGGCGCCCCAGCCGTCGTGCCGGCCGGTCAGCGACCAGCGGATGGCGGCGCGGGGCGAGAACTCGGGGTCGTCGCGGCCGATGACGTGGTGGATCTCGAAGCGGGCGGACGGCAGCGCGGCGCGCAGGCCCATCCAGAAGCGGTCGACGTCGGCCCAGCCGAAGCCGGTCACCCCGCCAGGCAGCTCGACCTGCGCGGCGCGGTCGTACTCCGCCGGGATGGCGGCCATGTCGGCGCCCATGATGCGCGCGAGGATGTCGGCGTAGCGTCGGCCGACGGGGTGGTCGTTGCCGCGGCCCTTGTACTCGCCTGCGACGTCGATGGCGGGCGTGAAGGGCTTCACGCAGCGTTCGGGGCCGCCCTCGCGCGCGATCAGGTCGGCCGCGTAGGCCTTCGGGTCCCAGCCCATCTGGCGGACGATGGCGCCCTGGTCGCGGATGAGCCACTCGTCGAAGATCTGGTTCTTGCGCGCCGCGCAGTCGGCGATGATGCGGTAGCGCAGCGTCTTGCCGGTGGCCTTGCCGTAGACGCCGTCGCGCGAGTGCGTCGCGGTCGAGATGATCCGGTGCGAGGAGAGGAACCCGCCCACGGGGTCGCCGCACCAGATGACGTCCTCGCCCAGCAGTTGTCGGTCGGGGAACTCGGCCAGCGTCGCCATCGTGGCGGCGATGACGTTGCGGTTGCCCACCACGACGGAGCCGGGCGAACGCACCGGCATCGTCTCGGCGTAGTAGTGGTGCAGCGTCGCGATGTTCCGGTCTTCCCAGATCTCCTTCGTGATTCCGAGGATGTAGTCGGGGAAGTCCTTCCACTTCGGATCGAATCCGTCGAGCGCCATCGCGGGCCTCACTTGTCGTGGTTGGGGCGCGGGGGGACCTTGCGGCCGGCGTCGTACTCCTCCCAGCCGTGCCCGTTGAACGGGTCGACGCCGAGCTGGCGCATGACGTGGGGGAAGTCGACCATCACCCAGTTGTCGACGATCTTGCCGTCCTTGACCTTCCAGAAGTCCATGTAGCGGATCTCGACCCGCTTGCCGGTGGGCGGGATGCCCATGAACTCCCCGGAGTGGATGGCGTGCTGCGCGCCGAAGCAGGCGCCCCACTCGCCCTGGAAGAGGCGCGCCTCGTCGATCGCCACCTTGTCGGAGAAGGCGGCCTGGAAAGGACGCTGCCAGTTGTCCTGGAATTCCCTCAGGCCGTTCTTGGTGCCGCAGCCGGCATTGCCCATCCAGCGGAACGCCTCGTGGAAGAAGTCGGCGATGCCGTTGATCTTGTGGTCGTTCAGTCCGTCGACCATGCCCTCGATGACGCGGCGGGTCTCCTCGGTCTTCGAGAGGTCGTTGTCGCGGGTGAGGGGGGCCTGTTCGGGGCGGTTTCCGGCCATGCGGGTCATCCTTTCACGGCGCCGGCGGTGAGGCCGGACACGATCTGGCGCTGGAAGACCATGACGAGGAGGAACAGCGGCGCGGTGATCGACACCGCGGCGGCGATCGCCTCGATCTGGTCGGTGGAGGTGGTCTCGCGGTTGAAGTACTGGCTGATCGCCGGGACCATCGTCTGCGACTGCGCGTCGAGGAGCAGCGAGCAGACGAGGTAGTCGTTGTAGGCGAGCAGGAACGAGAACAGGCCCGTGGTGATCACGCCCGGCCACATCACCGGCATGATGACCCGGCGGAACGCCTCGAAGTAGGAGCAGCCGTCGACGCGGGCCGCCTCGTCGAGCTCGGCCGGGACGTTCTGGAAGAACGAGCGCAGCATCCAGATCGTGAAGGGCTGGTTGATCGCCACCAGCACGCCGATGACCGCCCACGGCTGGCCGTAGAGCGTCGGCGGCGCGGCGGAGAAGAGCTGCAGCACCGGGCCGAGGACAGGCGCCGTCCACAGGGGCATCAGCAGCTCGCGGCTGTTGATGAAGGGCGGCAGGTAGCCGGTGACGAGCACGGAGTGCGGCAGCGCGCGGAACACCAGCGCGGCGAGCAGCAGGAAGAATGCCACCCGTGCCGGCGTGCGCGCCAGCGCGTAGCCGGCCAGCGTGCCGAAGGTGAGCGAGATGATGACGACGCCCGCCGTCACCATCAGCGAGTTGAGGAAGTTGCGGTAGAAGCCGTGCCCCACCCACACCGCGACGTAGTGGCGGATGGTGAAGCCGAGGAGCGGCTCGGCCAGCCAGCCGAGCCCCGGCACCGCCTGGGCCACGGCATTGGCGCCGCGGATCGCGGGCGGCATCAGCCCGGCGACGACGACGAGCGCGCCCAGCGCCAGGACGAACCCGGCGAGCAGCCAGCCGACTGCCGCGCTGCCGCCGAACGAGAGGCCCGCCGCGAGCGTCTTCGCGAAGCGCGTGACGAGGACGTAGACGGCGACCAAGACGGCAAGGCCGAGCGCCATGTCGAGAAGCGACAGCCCCTCCCCTGCCGCGCGGGTCCGGGGCCCGGTGAGAACGGTCAGCGGGTCCGACGACAGCGCGTCGACCGGCAGCTTGAACGACATCACCGTGACCCACAGCAGCGGGAACAGGGCGAGCACCGTCCACACCGCGAGGACCGCGAAGACGGAGACCTTGACGGACAGCGGGGGCGGCAGGGCGCGGGGCGCGGCGCTCGTCATGATCAGCGCCTCCCGTAGTCGCGCCACGTGCGGCGGATGAGCGGGATGAGCAGGATGACGATGCCGATCATCGTGAGCATCGACGACGCCGACGCGCGGGCGATGGAGCGGTTGCCCGTGTTGTCGGGCATCAGCAGGTCGTAGGTCAGCCACTGCAGCGAGATGACGTAGGCCTGGCTGGAGAAGCCGACGACCTCGTCGAACACGCGGTAGGCGTCCATCAGGTGGATGAGCGAGACGAACACCACGAGCGGCATCAGGTGCGGCAGCACCACGTAGCGGAATCGCTCGAAGCGCGACGCGCCGTCCACCACCGAGGCATCGACCGCGTCCTGGTCGAGCGTCTGCAGGCCTGCGTAGAAGATGATGAAGGCGAAGGGCGCGTTGTGCCACACCCGGTAGAACATCATCAGCGCCTCGAGCGTCCACGTGTTGGACAGCAGCGAGACCCGCTGGCCGAGCAGCGCGCTCAGCGCCGCCGTCATCAGTCCGTCGCCGGTGAACAGCCACTTGATCGACAGCGCCCCGATGACCGGCGTGATGATGAAGGGCAGCAGCGACACGAAGATGATCGGCCCGCGCAGGCTCTGGACCGTGGCGTTGAGGGCGAGCGCCAGCCCCATGCCGACCGCGAGCATGATCGGAAGCGTGATGAAGGTGAAGGTCAGCGTGAAACGCAGCGCGCGGTAGAAGTCGATGGCGAGGATCGCGTTCACGCCGGCGAGGCCCTCGCCGAGGAGCCGCGACACCTCGCTGGTGCGCAGCAGCGTGCGGTAGTTGTCGAGCCCGACATAGACCGTCTCGCGCACGGGTTTTCCGTCGGGCCCCGCCACGGGGATGCTGCGGGTCTCCTTCTCGCAGCGGGGCGCGGGAAAGCCCGGCGTGCACTTCTCCACGACCTCGTCCCGGTAGACGACGCGCGTGTTGTAGAAACTCTGCATGAACACGCTGACGAGCGGCAGCGCGATGAACAGCACCATCATCACCATCGAGGGCGCGACGAAGGCGGCGAAGGTGCGGGTCCTCATGGTGCCGGCGTCCGGTTCCGCGCGGGGGTGCAGGGACGTGTGCAGCGGGCGCCGCCGGGACCGGCGGCGCCCGCCACGGATGCTACTTGATCAGCCCGGCCTCCTTGGCCGCGGTGACGTACTTGTCCTCGACCGCCTTGAGGGTCGCCTCGGCGGTGAGCTTGCCAGTGAAGAAGTCCGGCAGCGTCGAGCCGAGCGCCGAGTGCAGCAGGCCCATGCGGGGCGAGGCCGGGAAGCCGGGGGTGCCGGCGTTGAGGGTGGCCAGCGCGCCCTCGGCGGCCGGGCCGGGCTTGAAGCCCTCGACCAGCCACACGGCGTCGTCGTTGTTGGCGGTCACCATCTCCTTGTCGAGGCCTTCCATGAGCACGCGGAAGGCGGTTTCGGCCTGGTCGTCCGGGATGTTCCTGGCGATCACCGCGCCGTCCCACCACACGGTCGTCGCCGGCTTGCCGCCGGCCATGGCGAGCGGCGCCGCCGCCATCTTCACCTTGCCGACCACCGTCGACTCCTTGGGATCGTCGAGCGCGCCGGCGCGCGAGGCCCAGAAGTTGGCGATGGCGATCTTGCCCTGCTGGAACTGCTTCTGCACCACGGTGCTGTCGGCGTTCAGGTACTCGGGGTCCATGTAGGCCGTCAGCTTCTTCATCATGTCGAGCGTCTTCACCCCGGCGGGGCCGTTGACGGCCGGCATGTTGTTGGCGCCGAAGAACTCGCCGCCGAAGCCCATGTACATGTTGACGAAATCCTGGGCGAGGTTCCAGCCGGAGCGCATCGTCGCACCGATGGGCGTCGCCATCTCGCCCGACGCCTTGATCTTGGCGGCGGCGGCCAGCACGTCGTCGTAGGTCTTCGGCTCGGGGATGCCGAGCTTGTCGAAGATGTCCTTGCGGTACATGAGGTGCTGCGCGTTCACCATCATGGCGATGGCCATCACCTTGCCGTCGATCTTGACGAGCTGGGCGGGCTGCAGCTTCTGCCCGTACTTTGCCACGTAGGCATCGAGCGGCCGGATCAGGCCGCCGTTGAGCAGAGGCACGAAGGTCTCCGTGGCGACGCCGCCGATCTGGTAGAGCGCCGGGTTCGCCGAGAAGGCCGCGACGTGCTTCTTCGAGAAGTCCTGGTCGAGCTCCGCCTGGAAGTTGCCGCACTCGGCCATGGCCGACGTCACAGACTTCCACGCCTGGAAGCCTGCCGTCAGCGACTTCAGCGGCACGGTGTTCTGGAAGCTGCAGGCGGCATGGGCCGTCCCGGCCATGAGCAGCGACAGCGCGGTCGCCGCGACGATTGCCTTGATCTTCATGTCCATTCCCCTCCGTTGGTGAGCCGCCGCGTCGCGCCGGCCCGGTGATCGCCTCCGGCCCGTTCGGCCGGTCTCGGGTCTCAGGCCGGCGTGGGTTGGCCGGCGTCCATCCGGCCTCCCGTCGTCCTGTCGAACAGGTGGCAGTGGTCGGTCGCGAGGCGGAAACCCACGGGCTCGCCGATCTCGCCACGGAACGTCTTGGGCGCCTTGGCGGCGATGAGCGCCGCGCCCGAGCGCACGGTGACCAGTGTCGCGTCGCCGAGCAGCTCGACGCTGTAGATCGGAGCGGAAACCTCGGCTGTCTCCGGCGGCCCGAGCGACACGTCCTCGGCGCGGAAACCGAGCGTCACGCGGCCCGAGCCCGGCAGGCCGGGAACGCGGATTCCTGGCGCCTCGAAGACGCCGTCGGCGATGTCGCCGGCGACGAGGTTCATGGCGGGCGAGCCGATGAAGCCGGCGACGAAGGTGTTGGCCGGGCGGTCGTAGATCTCGCGCGGAGTGCCGACCTGCTGGAACTCGCCCTTGTTCATCACCACGACGCGGTCGGCGAGCGTCATCGCCTCGATCTGGTCGTGGGTGACGTAGATCGTCGTCACCTTCAGCTCGTGCTGGAGGTTCTTGATCTGGGCGCGGGTGGAGACCCGCAGCTTGGCGTCGAGGTTCGAGAGCGGCTCGTCCATGAGGAACACGGCGGGCTCGCGCACGATGGCGCGGGCGAGCGCGACGCGCTGGCGCTGGCCGCCCGAGAGCTCGCGCGGGCGGCGCTCGAGGAGCGCGCCCAGCTCGACCATCGCCGCCGCCTTGCGGACGCGCGCGTCGTGCGTCGCCGGATCCACGCGCCTGACCTTCAGCGGGAAGCGGATGTTCTCGTAGACGGAGAGGTTGGGGTAGAGGCCATAGTTCTGGAACACCATGGCCACGTCGCGGTCCTTGGGCTCGAGGTCGTTGACCACGCGCCCGCCGATGAGGATGTCGCCCTCGGTCGGGTCCTCGAGCCCGGCGATCATCCGCATCGTCGTGGTCTTGCCGCAGCCGGAGGGGCCCAGGAAGACGATGAACTCGCGGTCCGCGATGGTCAGGTCGATCGAGCGCACGCCGACGAACGAGCCCCAGCGCTTCGTGACGCCCTTGAGCGCGACCTCGACCATGCGGTGGAATCCTCCCGCTCTGGGGGCTGGAGCCAGGGGAACCCCGCGACCCTGCGGCGTTCCGGACGATCCTCTCCCATCACAGTAGGATAAGTTTGACTACGTATGCAACAGGGTCGTAGGCTCGCGATGCGAAGTTTGTCCGGAGAGGCGGCGATGACGGGTGAGGCGGACCACGTGGCGAACAAGCAGGCGGTGCGCGACGCGCTGGTGGCACTGGCGGAGGCGACGCCGGCGACGCTCGAGAAACGGCTCGCCGCCGCCTATCACCCCGACGCGGAGTGGCGCGGCTCCCATCCCCTCGACGAGATGCGGGGCACCGAGGCGATGGCCGCCACCGTGTGGCGCCCGCTGCTGCGCAGCTTCCCCGACCTCGAGCGCCGCGACGTGATCCTGATCGGCGGCAACTGGAACGGCGCCGACTTCGTCGCGGCCGTGGGCCACTACTGCGGCACCTTCCGGGAGGACTGGCTGACGATCCCGGCCACTGGGCGCACGATGTACCTGCGGTACGGCGAGGTGCACCGGGTCCGCGGCGGAAAGATCGACCAGAGCACCGTGCTGATCGACATCCTCGACGTCATCCGGCAGGCCGGCTTCTGGCCCATCGCGCCCAGCCTCGGCACGGAGGAAATGTGGCCGGCGCCCTTCACCGGCGACGGCATCGTGCTGACGCCGCAGGACCCGGCCGTCTCCGCCGCCTCGATCGCGCAGACGCTGGCGATGCACAGGACGCTCGGCGACTACGACGACACGAGCGGCCGCGGGCGCGAAGGCCTCCTGGAGATGCCGCAGAAGATCCACTGGCACCCACGAATGATGTGGTACGGGCCGGCCGGCATCGGCACCACGCGCGGCCTGCAGGGCTTCGTGGACTACCACCAGCTGCCCTTCCGCATCGCCTTCCCCAACCGGCGCGGCGGCAACCACTATGTCCGCTTCGGCGATGGCCCGTACTCGGTGACGTCCGGCTGGCCAAGCGTCTACGCGAAGCATCTCGGCGGCGGCTTCCTCGGCAGCGGCCCGACGGGACGCGACGTCACCATGCGGGTGATGGACTTCTACCTGCACCACGAGGGGCTCATCCGCGAGAACTGGGTGCCGCTCGACATCATCGACCTGCTCCGGCAGATGGATGTCGACGTGTTCGCACGGATGCAGAGCTTCTTCCGGCGCGGGCGGATCTAGAGCAAGCGCTCGGGTCAGGCCGGCCGCGGCAGGCGGGCCGACTTGCGCACCACGAGCCGCGCCGGCAGCACTGCGGCGCGGCGGTGGACGACGCGCTTCTCCACCTGCTCGAGCAGGATCGAGACGGTGGCGTCCACCATCTCCTGCGACGGCTGCGCCACGGTGGTCAGCGCATAGCCGCCCCAGCCCGATTCCGGCACGTCGTCGTAGCCGACGATCGACACGTCCTCGGGGACGCGAAGCCGCAGCTCGCCCCGCAGCACGTCGATCACGCCGAAGGCCATGTGGTCGTTGGCGACGAACACCGCATCCGGGCGCTCCCGCTCGCGGAACAGGGCTCGCGTCGCCTCCGCCGCCCCCGGCATCGTGTAGCCGCCGACGGCACGCGCGAAGAGCGTGTGGCCCCGCTCGGCGAGTCCCTTGCAGAAGCCGGCCTCGCGGTCGCGGCTGGTCGAGGAATCCTCGTGCCCCGCGATGAAGGCGATGCGCTTGTGCCCGCCGTCGACGAGCAGGTGGGCGAGCTGCCGCGCGCCCTCGAGATTGTCCGACGTGACGCTGCTGGCCGGGGAGGAAGGAACGTAGCGGTTGAAAAGCACCACCGGAATGCCGGAGTTCGCGCATTCGCGCGCCAGCGACGACGACAGGGTCGCCGAGGCCATGACGATCCCCTCGACCTGGTACTCCAGCATCTGCTGCACCACCCGGTCCTGGTCACCGGTGCCGGTCATGAACAGCAGGACCTGGTACCCGCGGTCCTGGAGCGACCGCGCGAGCTGCTCCAGCACGACCGGGTAGAAGTGGTTGTCGAGGTAGGCGACCAGCAGGGCGATGAGGCGGGACCTCCCGCTGATCATGGCCCGCGCGATGGCATTGGGGCGGTAGCCGAGTTCCTTGGCAGCCGCGAGCACGCGTTCGCGGGTCTTCGCCGACACGCTGGCGCCGGGCGAGAAGGTACGGCTGACGGCCGACTGGGAGACGTTGGCGAGGCGGGCGACGTCGGCGGACGTCACGGACGGCTTGGGCATGCCGCCATTCTGGCAAGCTTCAGCCCGCGCTTCCAGCCTGACGTGTAGAGAGGACGCGAGCTCGCCGCAGGCCGGGAGGACCCGTCCTGCGGCGCCTGCTGCGCGCGGCATGGGCCGCGACGCGTTACTCGATGATCTGAACGATGCGCCGGGTGCCCGGCTCGACGAGCACGGTGCGGCCGCCGATCACGGTGTAGCGGTACTGGGTCACGCCGACGTCGGGGCCGAAGGCGTACAGCTCGACGCTGGACGGAACGGTGGCGCCCGCCGAGACGGTGAACCCGGCCGGAGCCGGCACGGAGGCGTGCTTCTCCTTGACCACGTACTCCTTGATCTTCGTGCGCTGCTCGGGGGCGATGGTGATCGCGCCCGTCGTCTCCTGCTTGGTCGTCGTGGTCGTCGTCGAGGACTGGGCGAAGGCCGGGGCAGCCGAGGCGAGGAGCGCGGCGGCAGCGGCGAGCATGAGGGTGCGTTGCATGGGTAGCCTCCTTTGCATGAGGTTGACGCCGTAGCGTCCTGACACCTGCAACGCGTGGTCCGCTCCTTTGTTTCCCGGCAGGATGGCCGAGTGCGTCGCCCCGCATGCAGGCGAGCAAGCGGCCGCCTCAGCGCCTGAGGCTGTCGAGCAGGTCGCCCAGGAGAGGGTGCGGGAAGCGCCGGCGCCGCGAGATGGCGTAGAACGCCTCGCGGATGGCCTCGACCCGGCAGTGCTCGACCAGGAGCCCCGATGTCAGCTCGTCGCGCACCACCACCGGGGGCACGAGCGTGAGGGCGCGGCTCTCGCGGGCGACGAGGCGAAGCATCGCCATGTCGTCGACTTCGGCCAGGACCACGGGCGTGACGCCCGCATCGGCGCAAAGGCGGTCGAACGCAATCCTGAGCGTGCTGCCGCGTCCCGGCAGGACGAGAGGCACCCCCTCGAGGCCCTGCGGAAACGACAGTGGCGACGGGAGCACGCCCGGCCGCCCGACGAGGCTGACGGGTTGGTCGTCGACCAGATCGTTCTGCCAGTCGACATCGGCGTCCGTCGGAGCGGGCTGGTTCGCGAGCACGAGGTCCAGCGCGTGCGCTTCGAGCTGGGCCAGCAGGTCCTCCAGCGCTCCCGACCGGATGATGAGCTCGACGTCTCCCCGCGCCACCAGCGGGCCGAGGAGGGCGATCTGGAAGTTGCGCGACAGCGTCGCGGTGGCGCCCACCCGCAGCAGGTGCCCCCGGCCGCCGCCGAGGCCCCTGATCGTGTTGAGAAGCTCCTCGCCGGATCGGAACACGGTGCCGGCGTAGTCGAAGGCGATGCGTCCGGCCTCCGTCAGCTCCAGCCCACGGCCCCGCCGGTCGAACAGCGCGTGCCCGAGTTGGGCCTCCAGCTGCTGCAGCTGCACCGACAGCGACGAAGGAGACACCGCCAGCCGCCGAGCCGCCCGCGTCAGGCTGCCTTCCGTGGCGATGACCCAGAAGTAGCGGAGATGGTGGTAGTTCAGGAACGCCATGATCGTTCGATAAATCAGAACGACCTGTTTGACAATTTGAATTTTTGCGAAATCCGTAGTTTTGCTAATCCCGGGGCCGACCTTCACCCGGACCGGCCCCATGACCTCGATCCTGCCCTGGCTCATCCTCCTCGCCCCGGCCCTGCCGGCGGTCGCCGCCCTTCCTCTTCTCGCGGAGCGGCCTCCGCGCCGCCTGGCCGACATCGCCTTCGCCGCCGCACTCGCCGCCCTGGCGGTCGCGGTGACGGTGGCCGCGGCGGTCCTCGTGCGCGGGCCGGTGGCGACGCCGACGCTGGGCATGGCCGGGATCGGGCTCGGCGTTTACGCCGACACGCTCTCGGCCCTGATGACGATCCTCGTCGCCTTCATCGGCGTCGTCGTCGTGCGCTACAGCCGCAACTACCTCGACGGCGACCCGCGGCACGGCGACTTCATCCGCTGGCTGTCGCTGACGCTCGCCGCCGTTCTGCTGCTGACCGTCGCCGGCAACATGGCGCTGCTCATCGCGGCATGGGTCGGCACGAGCATCGGCCTCAACCGGCTCCTGCTGTTCTACGGCAACCGGCCGGCTGCCCGGCTCGCGGCCCGCAAGAAGTTCGTGGTGAGCCGGCTCGGCGACCTCTGCCTCGTCATCGCGGCCGCGCTGCTCTTCGCCCAGTTCGGCCGGCTCGACTTCGCCGGGATCTTCGCCGGCGCCGAGTCGCTCAAGGCGGCCGGGCAGGCGCCCGCGGCCGTCACCACCGCCGCGGTGCTGGTCGCCGTCGCCGCGTTGCTGAAGTCCGCCCAGTTCCCCACCCACGGCTGGCTGCTGGAGGTGATGGAGACGCCCACCCCGGTGTCGGCGCTGCTGCATGCCGGCATCATCAACGCCGGCGGCTTCCTCGTGCTGCGGATGGCCGACGTGATGGTGCTACCCGGGCCGGCCCTCCACGTCCTTGCGCTGGTCGGCGGCTTCACCGCCCTCTTCGGGTCGGTGGTCATGCTGACGCAGACCTCCATCAAGGTCTCGCTCGCCTGGTCCACGGTCGCGCAGATGGGCTTCATGATGCTGCAATGCGGCCTCGGGGCCTTCCCGGCCGCCTTCCTGCACATCGTCGCGCACTCGCTCTACAAGGCCCACGCCTTCCTCTCCTCGGGCAGCGTCATCGACCTCGCCCGGGCCTCGTGGACGCCCTCGCCCGGCGGCCAGCCCCACCCCGCCCGTCTCGTGCTGGCGCTCGTCACGGTGCTGGCGGTCGCCTCGGTCGTCGCCTCGCTCTTCGGCGCGACGCTGATGCAGAAGCCGGGAGCCTTCGTGCTCGGCGCCATCCTGGCGATGGGTCTGGTGCACCTCATCGGGAGCGCCATCGACGAGCGGCCGAACGGCTACGTCGTCGGCCGGGCCATGGCGATGGCCGCGGTGGTGACCACCGCCTACTTCGCGCTGCAGGCGGCGGCCGAGTGGCTCACCCGCGCGAGCCTGCCGGCCACGGCGCCGCTGGAGGGCCCGCTCGACCTGGTGATCGCGGTGCTCGCCATCGTCGCCTTCGCCGCCCTGACGGTGTTCCAGAGCCAGATGGCCCGCCACGCCGGCGAGCCGCGCTGGCAGCGTCTCTACGCCCACCTCGCCAACGGCTTCTACGTTAACACCATCGCCAATCGCTGGGTGCTGAAGCTGTGGCCAGGCACCGGCCGCGCCTCCGCCTGATCCATCCTCCCGCTCGAGAGGGACTGCCATGTCCGCCCAGCTCGTCTCCGCCGATCCCTTCGTCACGGCCGCCAACGACCACGAGGCCGCCGTCGCGGCGGCCATCAAGGGAGCCTGCCGCAAGATCGCGCCGCTCTGGCCGCTCAAGCACTTCGTCGCGGTGAACCCGTTCCTCGGCTTCACCGGCCAGTCCTTCGCCTCGACCTGCGCGACGCTGAAGCGGGTCGCCGGGACGGAGATGCTGATGCCGCGCGACTTCTACCGCGAGGCGCTCGCGGCGGGCGCCATCGACGACGCAGCCCTGGGCCAGGCCCTGGCCGAGATGCCCGGCCTCGCCGGCGTCCCCGGCGATATCGACGGCCTCAAGGCTGCAAGCCGGCGTCCCGTCGGCCAGGCGAAGGCCCCGCCGGCCGTCGTAGCGACGGTCGCGGAAGTGCTGGACAAGGTCTCCGGCGGCGATCGTCAGGCCTCGCTCGTCGCGTTCATGATCGACGAGATCTCGCGCTGGTGCGCCGGCTATTTCGACGAAGGGCAGGCCATCTGGCGGATGCCGGGGCGGACGCTGCGGCCCTACGCGGCGTGGCGGCTCCTCGCCGCCCACGATCTCAACGCCGAGGCGATGGGCATCGCCGGGTTCAGGACGTCGGTGCTCGACCTGCCCGAAGATCCGGTGGCGGCCATCCGCGAGGTGGTGGACCGGCTGGGCATTCCGGAGCGGGCGGTGGAGGACTACCTCCACCGGGCGCTGTTCGACATCGGCGGCTGGGCCGCCTACGCCCGCTACATCGGCTGGAACGCGGAGCTCGACGGGCGCGAGGACGACACCCTCGTGCAGCTGCTCGCGATCCGCATCGCCTATGGCTGGGGCCTCTTCAACGCGCGCAGGGACGACGCCTTCCGGCAGGCCTGGGCCGCCGCGATGAAGGCCGCCGCAGCGCTGCCGGAGGACGAGCGGCTGGGCGACGACCCGGAGCTCGCGCTCGACCTCGTGCTGCATCACGCCTACGAGATCGCCTTCCGCCGGACGCTGACCGCCCGGATCCGCGAGCACAACGCGGCCGCCCGGCCGGTGCAGCTGCCGGCCCGGCGGGCCGTGCAGGCCGCCTTCTGCATCGACGTGCGGTCGGAGGTACTGCGGAGGGCCTTCGAGACGGTGTGCCCGAAGGCCGAGACGGTCGGCTTCGCCGGGTTCTTCGGCTTTCCAATCGAGTACGTCCCGATCGGCCACTCGCGGGGCGGGGCGCAATGCCCCGTTCTGCTGAAGCCGAGCTTCATCGTCTGCGAGAGCGTCAAGGGCGCCTCCGAGGAGGAGGAGACGGAAGTGCTCGGCCTGCGGCTGCTGCGGCGGCGGGCCGCCAAGGCCTGGAAGGCGTTCAAGGTGTCCGCGGTGTCCTCGTTCTCCTACGTCGAGACGGCGGGCCTGCTCTTCGCCGGCAAGATCGTTTCGGACAGCGCCGGCCTCACCCGCACCGTCGCCAACCCCATGGTGGACGGGATCGACACGAGCGTGACCAGGCGGGTGCGGCCGCGGCTGCGGGCGTTGACCGTCGGTGGACGCCAGACGGGCTTCACCCCCGAGCAGCGCGTCGCCATGGCCGAGGCGGTGCTGAAGGCGATGTCGATGACGGGCGACTTCGCCCGCCTCGTGCTGCTCGCCGGCCACGGCTCCACCACGGTGAACAACCCCCACGCCTCGGGCCTCGACTGTGGCGCCTGCGGTGGCCACACCGGCGAGGCGAACGCCAGGGTCGCCGCGGCGATCCTCAACGATCCGGAGGTGCGGCAGGGCCTTGCCCGGGCCGGGATCGCCGTCCCCGCCGACACGTGGTTCCTCGCGGCCCAGCACGACACCACCACCGACGAGGTCACGATCTTCGACCGCGACGACGTTCCGTCATCGCACCTGGAGGATCTCGCCGCGCTCGAGGTGTGGCTGCAGCAGGCCTCCGCGCTGGCGCGGATGGAACGCGCGTCGCTGCTCGGCCTCGATGCCGCCGAGGGCAGCGTCGACGAGGGAATCCTCGCCCGCAGCCGGGACTGGTCGCAGGTGCGGCCCGAGTGGGGCCTCGCCGGCAACGCCGCCTTCATCGCCGCGCCGCGCGAGCGGACGCAGGGCCTCGACCTCGCAGGCCGGTCGTTCCTCCACAGCTACGACCATGCGCAGGACAGCGGCCACAAGGTGCTGGAACTGATCATGACCGCGCCCATGGTCGTCGCGAGCTGGATCAACCTGCAGTACTTCGGCTCGACGGTGAACAACTCGGCCTTCGGCGCCGGCAACAAGGCGCTGCACAACGTGGTGGGCCAGCTCGGCGTGCTCGAGGGCAATGCCGGCGACCTCAAGGTCGGCCTGCCCTGGCAGTCGGTGCACGACGGGACGCGCTTCGTGCACGAGCCGCACCGGCTCAACGTCTTCATCGAGGCGCCCGAGGCGGCGATGGATGGCGTCATCGCCCGGAACCCCGGCGTGAGGGACCTCGTCGACAATGGCTGGGTGCACCTGCACGCCCTCGCCGACGAGGGCCGGACGATCCGCCGCTACCGGGGGCTCGGCCGGTGGGAAACCTGCTGAGGATCAGGGAGGGCTCTGCACGCCGGCGGTCGTCCCGCCCGCCGGCGAGCGGCCCGAGGTGACCCCGCCGGCCGGCTGGTGCTGGCTGGCGAGGAAGCCGCGGGGATCGGGCTTGGCGGCATCTCCGACACGGGTCGAGCCCTTCACGGCGAAGGCATCGCCGGCGTTGCGACGCAGGCCCTCCTCGAGGACGGCATAGGCGCCCGCGGCGATCGCGATGACGGCGACGCAGGCCAGAAGGAAGATGCGCACCGCTGCCTCCTACTCCGCCGGCTGGCGCCGGCCGGGCCGCGCGAGCGCTCCCGGATCCTCGCCCAGCCGCTCGACCCACAGCGAATGATGGCTCCGGGCCCAGTTGAGGTCGACGTCGCCGCGGGCCATGCCGTCGAACGAGCCCCGGACACCCCACACGCCGAGGTAGATGTGACCGATGATGACGGCGATCATCACGGCCGCCACCAGCGTGTGGAGCGACTGCACCAGTTGCATGCCATTCACCGACAGCGACGCGGTCGGGATCATCATGAGCACTCCGGTCACGCCCATCGCCAGGCCACCGAGGATGCTGACCCAGTAGATGAGCTTCTGCCCGGCATTGAATTTCTCGGCCGGGGGATGCTCATGCGAGACGATGCCGCCACCGCGCCGCAGCCACTGCCAGTCCACACGGTGGAAGAGGTTGTGACGCATCCAGACCCCGGCCATCAGCAGGATGCCAAGCAGGAAGGCGTAGCCGGTGAAGTTGTGCGCGACGAGCGCCCATCCGCTCCACGCGGCGAAGGCGCGGTCGCCCATCCATGGTTGCAGGATGAGGCGGCCGAAGACGACATTGAGGCCCGTGAGCGCCAGCACGACGAAGCTCACTGCCGTCATCCAGTGCATGAACCGGTCACAGGCGGTGAAGCGACGGACCCGCCGTCCTTCCGGGTCCGGCGTGTATCGCTGCGCACCCACCAGCAGCGCGAGCGCCAGCACCGCGAGGATGGCCAGACCGAACAGGATCGCGTGCGTCCAGCGGGACGGACCCACGCGGAAATCCCGCCACGTTCGCCCTTCAGGTTGGACCAGCACGGCGGCCTTGGCGTCGGGGATGTAGACGTTGCCGCGCACCGGGCCGTCGGGCATGGCCGACTGCCGCAGCACGTTCATGAGTTGCTGTTCGGTCGCTTCGGGCGCCCGGCTCGGATTGGGATGGACGCCGCGATCCTGCGCCGCGTTCGAACCGACCCCTCCGGGGGCGGGTTGCTGGGCAAGGGCGGGCGTCCCCAGGACAAGTGCCGCGAGCAGAAGGATCGGAAGGAGCCGCGCCGCGTGCCTCATGCCTGCCTCCCGCTTTCCGTGCGGCTGCCGCCGGGCCAGGTGGAGTTGCCGGCGCCGACGGGGGCGGGGCTGTCGCGGTACGCCGTCGACCATCCCCACGCCACCGAGCCATAGCCACGTCTCAGCACGCGCTCGCGATAGATGGTCGCGATGATCTCCCCGTCGCCGGCGAGCAGGGCCTTCGTCGAGCACATCTCGGAGCAGAGCGGAAGCTTGCCTTCGGCGAGACGGTTGCGGCCGTAAAGGGCGAAGGTCTCGGGCGAGTCGGCTGTCTCCGGCCCACCGGCGCAGTAGGTGCACTTGTCCATCTTGCCGCGCGAGGAGAAGTTCGTGGCCTTGGGGTACTGCGGCGCGCCGAACGGACACGCGTAGAAGCAGTAGCCGCACCCGATGCAGAGCTCCTTGGAGTGGAGCACCACCCCGTCGGCCGTTTTCAGGAAGCAGTCGACGGGGCAGACGCTCGCGCAGGGCGCGTCGGTGCAGTGCATGCACGCCATCGACACGGACCGCTCGCCGGGCATGCCGTCGTTGAGTGTCACCACCCGGCGGCGGTTGATGCCCCAGGGCACCTCGTGCTCGTTCTTGCAGGCCGTGACGCAGGCATTGCACTCGATGCAGCGCTCGGCGTCGCACAGGAACTTCATGCGGGGCATGACGACGCTCCTCTCAGGCCGGCTCGACGTTGCACAGCGTCACCTTGGTCTCCTGCATCGCCGTCACGGGGTCGTAGCCGTAGGTCGTGATGCCGTTGACGCTCTCGCCGAGGACGATGGGATCGAGGCCGGCGGGATACCGTGACCTGAGGTCGTTGCCCTGCCAGAACCCGCCGAAGTGGAACGGCATGAAGACCACGCCCTGCCCCACCCTCTCGGTGACGAGAGCCCTGACCCGGGCCGACGACTTGTTCTCCGGTCCACGCAGCCAGACCATCTGACCGTTGCGGATGCCGAGGCGGGCGGCGTCCTTCGGGTTTATTTCCGCGAAGGCCTCCTGGACGAGCTCCGCCAGCCAGCGGTTGGACCGCGTCTCCTCGCCGCCGCCCTCGTACTCGACCAGCCGTCCGGAGGTGAGGACGAAGGGGTACTGCTCGCCGAGTTTCCGCTCCGCCGCCGTCTTCTGCACGGTGAAGCCGGCGTTCAGCAGCCGGAAGTCCCGGTTGTCCGGCAACGTCGGATAGGCCTGCACGAGATCCGGGCGGGGCGAGTAGATCGGCTCGCGATGCGTCGGGATCGGGTCCGGCAGGTTCCACGCGTTGACCCGCGCCTTGGCGTTGCCGCCGGGGCTGCAGCCATGCGCGATGGCGACCCGCTGGATGCCGCCGGAAAGATCCGTCTGCCAGCTGACCGCGTCGATGGCGTTGCCACCGACGGCGGTGATGACCGCCATCTCCTCCGGCGTCAGGTCGGTGTCCCAGCCGAGCTTCTTCAGCACGGCCATGGTGAACTCCGGATAGCCGTCCTGGATCTCCGACCCCGGGGTCGACACGCCCTCCGCGAGCAGGTTCACGCCGTTCCGCTCGATGCCGAAGCGCGCGCGGAAGCCGCTGCCGCCCTCCTTGACCGGAAGGGAGAGGTTGTAGAGCACCGGCGTGCCCGGATGCTTCTGCTCAGGCGTGCCCCAGCACGGCCACGGCAGGCCGTAGTACTCGCCCTCGACCGGCGCGGCGCGACCGCGCAGCGTGTCGGGATCGAACTTGTCCTGGTGCTGCATGTGCAGCTTCAGCCGCTCGGGCGACTGCCCCGTGTAGCCGACGGCCCACGTGCCGCGGTTGATCTCGCGCAGCATGTCCTCGACGACGGGGACAGTGCGGTTCGGCCCCTCGAGCGCGATGTGCT
The DNA here is from genome assembly GCF_054612375.1 of Alsobacter sp. R-9. Classification (NCBI taxonomy): domain Bacteria; kingdom Pseudomonadati; phylum Pseudomonadota; class Alphaproteobacteria; order Hyphomicrobiales; family Alsobacteraceae; genus Alsobacter; species Alsobacter sp. R-9. The sequence goes on from NZ_JBTSWJ010000014.1 coordinate 96,706, forward strand.
TGAACATCTCGTCGGCGAAGCCGAGCCGGCGCGCCAGCAGGTACATGATCTCGTGGTCCGGCTTCGACTCGAAGACCGGCGGGATCACCTCGTCCGCCCACTGAAGCGAGCGATTGGAAGACGTGCGCGTACCCCGGATCTCGAACTGCGTCGCGGCCGGCAGCAGGTAGGTGTTGTCGCGCCGCTCGCCCATGATCGCGTAGGTCGTGGGATGCGGGTCGACCACGACGAGCAGGTCGAGGCCCTCGATGCCCTTCACCGCATCCGGCATGCGCGTGACGGTGTTCCCGCCATGCCCGAAGACCACCATGCCGCGGATTTTCGAGGGCTGGTCGATCTGGTCCTTCGGCAGGTTGACCGCGTCGAACCAGCGGGTGGTCGGGATGCCCTTCTCCTGCATCAGCTTGGGGCTGGTGAAGCGGGAGACCATCCAGTCGTACGGAACGTCCCAGACCCGGCACCAATGGCGCCAGGCGCCCTCGGTGAGGCCGTAGTAGGCGGGCAGGGTCGTGACGTCGAGGCCGAAGGTCCGTCGCCCCCTGCACGTTCGAATGCCCGCGGAAGATGTTGGCGCCACCCCCGGGCACGCCGACATTGCCGAGCGCCAGCTGCATCGTCGTGTAGGCACGGACGTTGGCGGTGCCGACGGTCTTCTGCGTCGCGCCCATGCACCAGATGAGCGTCGAAGGCTTGTTCTGCGACATCAGCTCGGCGACGCGCTTCAGCTGCTCGCCGGGGACGCCGGACACGCGCTCCACCTCGGCCGGGGTCCAGCGCGCCACCTCCTTGCGCACGTCGTCCATGCCGTAGACCCGGCGGGCGATGTACTCCTTGTCCTCCCAGCCGTTCTCGAAGATGTGCCAGAGGATGCCCCAGATCACCGGGATGTCGGTGCCCGGGCGCAGGCGCACGTATTCGGTGGCGTGGGCGGCCGTGCGGGTGAAGCGCGGATCGACGACGATCATGTGCGCCCGGTTGATCTCCTTGCCGCGCAGGATGTGCTGCATCGAGATCGGATGGGCCTCGGCCGGATTGCCGCCCATGATCATGATGCACCTGGCGTTGCCGATGTCATTGAAGGAGTTCGTCATGGCGCCGAAGCCGACCGTGTTGGCGACGCCGGCGACGGTGGTCGAGTGGCAGATGCGAGCCTGGTGGTCGACCGAGTTCGTGCCCCAGAAAGCCGCGAACTTGCGGTAGAGGTAGGCGTTCTCGTTCGAGAACTTGGCCGAGCCGAGCCAGAAGACGCTGTCGGGCGTCGACTCCTGTCGCAACTGCAGCAGCTTCGCGCCGATCTCCTCGATCGCCTGGTCCCAGCTGAGGCGCGTCCACTCGCCGTTCTGCAACTTGAGTGGCACCTTCGTGCGCCGGTCGCCGTGCGTGATCTCGCGCACCGAGGCGCCCTTCGCACAGTGCGTGCCCAGGTTGATCGGGCTCTCGAAGGCGGGCTCCTGGCCGACCCAGACGCCGTTCTGCACCTCGGCCACCACCGTGCACCCGACGGAGCAATGAGTGCAGATGCTCTTGCGGATCTCGACCTTCGGGCCGGCCGGGGCAGCCGACTGGGCTGCCGAGCGCGTCACGAAGCCGGGCGCGGCCTGAAGGGCGGCAGCGGCGCCGACACCGAGGCCGGCCGCGCGCAGGAAACTGCGGCGGTCCATGGGCGGCGAAGCAAGCGAGACGTGGGGAAGGCGGGCCTTGAGGCGGGCGGAATCACCCGGGGTCTTGCGCTTCAGCAGCATGGCGGCCCTCCTTCCGCTTCGCGAAGGGCCGCGCCGGGCGCGACCCGGCGGCGTCAGCGCCTGTTGGTCTGGTAGTAGGTGCGGACATGGTCCGTCTCGCGGTAACGGGCCGCCCGCTGGTCTGGCGTTGCGCGCATCGCCTGTGCCTCGTCCGGGACGACCGCTGGTGCGGCCGCTGCAGCGACGCTCCATCCCATCAGGCCCAGGACGGATCGGCGGCGCACACCGTTGGCTTCGGGCCGTACTCTCTCGTTCATCGGGCGCTCCCGGACGACAGTGGTCGGTTGAGGCCGGCCGTTGCCCCCACAACCCGCAGCGGACAGGTCGGTTCCTTGCCGACGCCTGCCGGGCACCAAACAGGCGGGGCGACGTTGTCGGTCGGAAGGAGCCCTCCCATGCCATTCTCGCGCCTCGCCTGCGGAACCTTCGCCCTCGCCGTCTCCATCGCACCGGGCACCGTGATCGCCCAGGACGCGCCCCCGAAGGCTGCCCCGACGACCGCGGGGGAGACGCTGGCCCAGGACCCCGCGGTTCGCGAAAGCCAGGACCCCGAGCTGACGCCGCTTGGGCGCAACCCGCCCAAGGTCCTCCCCGGCGAGGCCTCTCCCGACCTGCAGCAGTCGATGGACAAGGCTCACAAGGGATCGACGGGCACGACCACCGGGCAGGGGCAGGGGCGTCCTGCTGCGGATGCCCCTGACGCGACGGGAACCGTCCCGCCCAAGGCCCAGACACCGCCGTGAACGACTAGGCCTCTTCGGGCGCCTCGCCCGTGTCGGCATCGGCCCCCGGGGTCTGCAGCGGGAGCGGGCCGAGGACCGCCTCCGCGATCCGCAGCGCCATCCCCGGCGCGAGCGGCAGGCGCGCGGCCGGATCGTTGAAGTCCCAGTCGTACTCGGCCATGCCGCGGAACGAGACGATGGCCGGGTCGGAGACCCAGGCCCGCCGCAGGGCGGCCGCGCGAACGGCCGCCGGGACCCCAGGCCTCAGGAAGGCCGTGTAATCGCTGTCCGCCCCAAGCATGTCCGGATCGGGCAGCGGAGGGTCAGGCACCTGATGGCCGGGGCCTGCGGCATCCGGCGGGGCACCGACCCCCTCTCCCGCCGGCGGCGCTGAAGGGGTACGCGCCGGCAGGCCTGAACGGTGTTCGAGGCTGCGGCGGGACCATCGCGACAGGAACGCGAGCACGCTCATCGACGGCCTCCGGAAACGGTTCCTTTCAACGCGGCCGTTGTGCAACCGGTTGCACAGGGGATATGACGCGCTCCGGATTCCCTCGGCGCCCCCGCCGCTCGCCAACCCTCCCGCCCGACGGCCCATCGCACAGGACTGCACCGTCATGACCCTTTCCGCCTTCGTCATCGCCCCGCCCGCGGTCCCGAGCCTGCCCGTGAAGGGGACGCAGGCGCGCTTCCCGACCCACCGCATCTACTGTGTCGGCCGCAACTACGCCGCGCACGCGATCGAGATGGGCGGCGACCCGAATCGCGAGGCGCCCTTCTTCTTCCAGAAGAACCCGGACACCGTGGTCACGGGCGGCGCGCCGTTCCCCTATCCGCCGCGCAGCACCAACGTTCACCACGAGATCGAGATGGTGGTCGCCCTCGGCCGGGGCGGCCGCGACATCCCCGTCGAGACGGCGCTCGACCACGTCTTCGGCTATGCCGTCGGCCTCGACATGACCCGCCGGGACCTCCAGGACGAGTGCAAGAAAGCCGGTCGGCCGTGGGAGATCGCCAAGGCGTTCGAGCATTCGGCGCCGATCGGGGACATCGTGCCCGCGAGCGAGATCGGCCACCCGTCGCACGGCGCCATCTGGCTCAAGGTCAACGGCGAGTTGCGCCAACAGGGTGACCTCAACCAGATGATCTGGAAGGTGCCGGAGATGATTTCGTATCTCTCCGGGCTGTTCGAACTGCAGGCCGGCGACCTGATCATGTCCGGCACGCCGTCCGGCGTCGGCGCCATCGTGCGCGGCGACCTGATGGAGGGGGGCGTGGACGGCATCGGAACCGTCACGGCCAAGGTGGCCTGACGGCCAGCGGGGCCGGTCGGCGGAAGCGCCCGGACGGACCCCTCCTACAGGCTGATTGGTTCTCCATCCGGACGCTGGTATTTGTGCAGTGCGGCAGCGCCGCGACCAGTGACCGGGAGATCCCCCCATGTTCCCGCAACGGCTCTCCGACGGCTACAAGGCCTTTCTCGGCGGACGCTTCCAGAGCGAGCAGGACCGGTACGAGACGCTGGCCGATACCGGCCAGCGCCCCGAGATCATGGTCGTCGGCTGCGTCGACAGCCGCGTCTCCCCGGAGGTGATCTTCGACGCCGCGCCCGGCGAACTGCTCGTGGTGCGCAACGTCGCCAACATCGTCCCCAGGTACGAGCCGGACCGGGACAGCCAGCACGGCACCTCGGCGGCGCTCGAGTTCGGCGTGCAGGCCCTGCGGGTCAAGCACATCGTGGTCCTCGGCCACGCCCTCTGCGGCGGCATCCGGGCCTTCGCGGACGACAGCGAGCCGCTTTCCCCGGGCGACTTCATCGGCCGCTGGATGTCGCAGATCGCGCCGGCCGCCGAAAGCCTCGGGCCGAAGCCCGCCGACCTCGAGCGGGACTATCTCCGCAAGCTGGAGTTCGCCTCCGTCGAGCTCAGCCTGCAGAACCTGATGACCTTCCCCTGCGTCCGCATCCTCGTGGAGCGCGGCAAGCTGCAGATCCACGGCGCCTATTTCGGCATCTCCACGGGCAGGCTGATGGTGCGCGACCCGGCGACGGGCGTCTTCGAGCCCGTCGTGGCCGAGATGCCGCGCCGCCGCCCGATGATCCGCGCCGCCGGTCCCTGAACCTCAGGCAGGGTGGCGCGCGTTCCAGTCGTCCGCATAGGCGGTGCACTGGCGGTCGAGCGTCGGCCGGTCGAGCACGCCACCAGGGCGGGCACGCGATGGCCCGGCCGCCTGGAACGGCACGTAGCGCTGGTGGGCGATGCGCCACAGGCGCCGGAGTTCGACCAGGGGCTCGGGCGAGTCGTCGACACGGATGTCGATCGCGGGGAACACCTCCGTCGTCCACACGCGGATCGCCGCGGACTGCTTGCCCCGCTTGTCGCCGCCCGCCGCCTCGCCGGCCTCCAGCGCCGTGATCAGCCGGTCATCGAAGTCGAGGTCGACGCCCGCGAGGTAGGCCTCCAGCGTCTTCTCCACCACCTGCGGCCCGGCCAGCATGTTGCCGGCGACCGAGACGTCCGGGCCGCTGACGGACCCGCACCAGTCGACACAGTCCTTGCCGGTGTAGACGGCGATGTGGCCGTGCCGGTCGATCATGTGGGCCTGTCGCAGGGCGGCGCCGGGATCGGCGGCGATCACCGTGTCCATCGCCTCCTGCGGCGAGCACCCCTCCAGCATGTGGCGCAGGCCGTCGATCCCGATGAAGGGATTGACGAAGGACTGCGTCGCCACGACGCCGACGCGCCCGCAGCCATAGGGCACCCTCGCCCCGACGGCGAAGGCGCAGGTGGAGACGGCGACGGCGAGCGCCCCCGTGGCGGGATCGCGGGCGACGATGGACCAGGTCATGGACGGATACCCCGGAAGGAACGTGACGGGGGGAGGATAGGCCGCCGCGGCGGGACGGCAACAGCGCCCCGTGCATGCGGCTCCGCCCGTGCCGCATGGGAGGGCACGCCGACGCCAGCGGCGCGGGTCAGTCCTCGACGCGCAGGACGCCCGCAGCGGCCAGCCGCTCGATCTCTTCCGGCAGATAGCCGGCCTCCCGCGCCACCGCCGCGCTGTGCTCGCCGACCCGCGGCACGTCGAGCCGCTTGCCGAAGCGTCGCCCGTCCATGTCGAGCGGAAGCGCGGGCGAGCGCGTCGTCCTTCCGTCCGGCAGGCGGACGTCGACCATCGCGCCGGGGTGGTTGAGATGCGGGTCGTCGAACAGGTCCTCGGGCTTGTTGATCGGGGCGAAGGGGAGCCCGATGCCCTCGCAGGCCGCGGCGATCGCCTCGCGCGGCATGGAGGCGAAGAGGGCCCGCAGGCGCGGCATGAAGACGTCGCGGGCCTTCACGCGCTGCGGATTGCTGGCGAGGGCGGGATCGGTCTTCAGGTCGTCGAGCCCGAAATGGTCGCAGAAGGCGCGCCACTGGGTGTCGCTGACCACGGCCACGAAGATCTGCCCGCCGTCGCCGGTCTCGAAGACGTCGTAGACGGCCCACGCGGCGAGGCGGTTCGGCATCGGCGCCGGCGGGACGCCGGAGACGGCGTACTGCATCATGTGCTGCGCCACGAGGATCATGTTGGTCTCGAAGAGGGCGCTCTTCACCAGTTGTCCCCGTCCCGTCCGCTGGCGCTCGAGCAGCGCCGACAGGATGCCGATCACGGCGAACATGCCGCCCATGATGTCGTTGATCGAGGTTCCTGCGCGCAGCGGCCGGCCCGGCGGCCCGGTCATGTAGGCGAGCCCGCCCATCATCTGCACCACCTCGTCGAGCGCGGTGCGCTCCTCGTAGGGGCCGGCGAGGAATCCCTTCAGCGAACAGTAGACGAGGCCGGGATTGTCCTGTCGCAGGTCCGCGAAGCCGAGGCCCATCCTGTCGAGGGCGCCGGGGCGGAAGTTCTCGGTGACGACGTCGGCCCCCGCGACGAGACGCCGCGCCAGCTCCAGCCCGCGCGGGTCCTTCAGGTCGATGGCGAGGCTGCGCTTGTTGCGGTTGAAGGTGGGGAAGAAGCCTGCCCCAGATCCGGCGAGCCGCCGGGTGTTGTCGCCCTCCGGAGCCGGCTCGACCTTCACCACGTCGGCCCCGAGGTCGGCGAGCACAAGGCCGCAGCTCGGCCCCATGACCATATGGGAAAACTCGACCACCCTGATGCCGTCGAGCGGCAGGCCCGCGCCGTCCATGTCGTCCTCTCCCGGCCGGCCGCCCCGTTGCGATCGCCGTTGCTTCCTCCATAAAGGGACCGGCGGGCCGCAAGGGCAAGGGCGCCGGGTCCGCCGCGGAGCACCGGCCATGAGCGACTATCCCCAGCGCGTGGACATTCTGGAGGAGGGACCGCGCGAAGCGTTCCAGATCGAGCCGGGCCCCATCGCGACGCAGGACAAGATCCGGCTGATCGACGCCCTCTCGGCGACCGGCCTGAGGCGGATGCAGGTCGCGAGCTTCGTCAACCCGAAGAAGGTGCCCGGCTGGGCCGACGCGGATGCCGTCGTCGCCGGCTTCACTCCGGTGCGCGGGGTCGCCTACCAGGCGCTTTACTTCAACCCGCAGGGCCTGCACCGCGCGCTTGCCTTCCGCGACCGCCTGACGGTGACCGGCTCGATCACGCTCAGCGCCTCGGAGGCCTTCTCCCTGCGCAACCTCAACCGCGACCGCGAAGGCCAGCTCGCAGCCATGCGCGAGCACGTCGGCGTGCACCGCGAAGCCGGCGTGCCGGTGAACCGGCTGAGCGTCATGGCGGCCTTCGGCTGCAACTTCGCCGGCGACATCGCCGTCGATCAGGTGTTGTCGACGATCCGCGACGGCCTCGCCGTGGCGGCCGAGACAGGCGTGACGATCACGCGCCTGTCCCTCGCCGATTCCATGGGCTGGGAGACCCCCGTCCGGGTGGAACGTCTGGTGGGTGCGGTGCGGGAGCACTGGCCCGACCTCGCCCTGACGCTCCACCTGCACGACACGCGCGGCCTCGCCGTCGCGAGCGCGCATGCCGGCCTGCGCCTCGGCGTCGCGTCCTTCGACGCGTCCGTCGGCGGTCTCGGCGGCTGCCCGTTCGCCGCCCAGCCCGGCGCGCCGGGCAACATCGCGACGGAGGAACTCGTCTTCCTGTGCGAGGAACTCGGCATCGAGACGGGCGTGGACCTCGACACGCTGATCGAGGCCGCGCGTCTCGCACGCTCCATCGTCGGCCACACGCTGCCGAGCGCCCTCGTGCTGGGCGGCGGGCTCTCGGCCTTCCGGCGCCGCGCCGCGGGCGGCTGATCGCGATCCATCCCCTGCTCCCCGCTCATGGGAGCCCTGCGGCACGCCGCGCAACGCGCGGTGGACAAGCCCGCCGTCGCGGGTCGATGCTGGCCACGGCCGGATGCGAGACGCCGCCACAGGCGTCCGCCGATCCGCGCCAGGACGGGGGAGACGCGGATGAACGACGGACAGGGCGCCAAAGAGGGCGCAGGAGCGCGCCATGAGGGACGCTCGGGGCTGAAGATCCGGGATGTCGAGGCCTTCCCGGTCTGGGTCGGGCACCGCAACCAGCTGCTGGTGAAGATCACCGCAGACGATGGCACGTACGGCTGGGGAGAGGGCGGGCTGAGCGGCCGCGAACTGGCGGTGGTGGGCGCAGTTCAACACTTCCGCGAGTTGCTGATCGGCGAGGACCCGTTCCGCATCGCCCACATCTGGCAGAAGCTCTATCGGAGCCAGTACTTCGAGGGCGGCCGGGTGCTGACGGCCGCGCAGTCCGCCATCGACATCGCCCTGTACGACCTCAAGGGCAAGGCGCTCGGCCTGCCGGTGTACGAGCTCCTCGGCGGACGCGTGCGCGACAAGATCCCGAGCCTCGCCACGACGAACGCGATCTCCACCGACGTCGCCATCGAGCAGGCCCAGACCTATGTGGCCGATGGCTTCGACGTGGTGCGCTTCGGCCGCGTGAACCCGCTGATGACCGGGGAGGACGAGGCGGCGTTCGAGCCTCGCCAGTCCCTCGCGGAAACGGCGCGGTGCATGGTCCGCGCCCGCGAGGCGCTGGGCACCGGCGTCACCATCGGCATCGACTACCACCACAGGTTGTCGGTGGCCGAGTGCATCTCGTTCTGCCAGCGCATGCCGCGCGGCACGCTCGATTTCCTCGAGGAACCGATCCGCGACGAGAGCCCGGAGGCCTACGCGACGCTGCGCTCGATGGTCGACGTCCCCTTCGCCATCGGCGAGGAGTTTTCGTCGAAGTGGCAGGCCTACCCGTTCATCGAGCGCGGTCTCACGCAGTACATGCGGCTGGATGTCTGCAACATCGGCGGCTTCACCGAGGCGCTGAAGGTCGCGGGCTGGTGCGAGACGCACTACATCGACCTCTTCCCGCACAACCCGCTGGGACCGGTGTGCACCGCGGCGTCCATCCACTTCGCCGCCGTGGTGCCGAACTTCGCGTGGCTGGAGTACAACCGCTCGCAGTTCCGGCCGGCGCCGCCGATCGAGCATGCGCTGTTCCCGACCGCTCCCAATCTCGCCGGCACCTTCTTCCCGATCCCCGACGGACCGGGCATCGGCATCGAGGTCGACGAGAAGGTCCTGCGCGCCGACGCCTTCAAGCACTGGAACCCGCCGATGCTGCACCGCCTCGACGGATCGCACACCAACTGGTGAGAGGAGACGCGCGATGAGCCGCACGGTCGTCATCACGGGCGCCACTGGCAACCTGGGCGTGAAGCTGCGCCGGCACTTCGAGGGGCTTGGCTGGACGCTGCGGCTCACGGACGTCCGTGACGGCGGCGACCCGCGCGTCGTCGCGGCCGACCTCTCGGTCTGGGACGAGCGCTGGGTGTCGACCTTCAAGGACGCCGATGCCGTGTTGCTGCTGGCGGGCGACCCGAGCCCTGCGGCGACGTGGGCATCGGTGCAGCGGCTCAACCTCGACCTGCCGATGAACGTCTACGAGGCGGCCGCGCGGCAGGGCGCGAAGCGGGTGATCTTCGCCAGCTCCAACTGGACCATGGCCGGACACCGCTTCCACGGCGGCGCGCTTCCGACGGAGCGGGACCCGTACCCGGTCAACGCCTACGGCATGTCGAAGCTCGTCGCCGAGCGGATGGGCCGCAGCTACTGGGACCGCTGGGGCCTCTCGGTGATCTGCTTCCGCATCGGCTACTGCCAGCGCGGCGAGAACAAGCCCGGCCCGCACATGGGATGGAGCGACTGGGGCCAGGAGATGTGGCTCTCCGACCGCGACCTCTGCGAGGGCTTCGAAAAGGCCGTGACGGCGCCGCAATCGGTGGGCTTCCAGGTGCTGAACCTGATGTCCGACAATCCCGGCATGCGCTGGGACATCGAGACGACCAAGCGCACGATCGGCTACGCCCCCCGCGACGGCCACCGCGCCAGCGTGACGCCCGAGCAGCAGCGCGGGGCCGTCGCCACACGCAGGACGCGCGAGATGCTGGAGGCAGCCGAACAGTGGCTGCAGGACACCCGCTACTGAGGAGCCGACGATGACCTCCCGGCCACTCGTCACGCTGCGCTCGGAGCGTCTGGAGGCCAGCCTTGCGCTGACCGGCGCGGAACTCTGGTCGCTCGTGTGGGAGGGCGAGGAGCGACTGTGGCACGGCGATCCGGAGTGGTGGGACTACCGGGCACCGCTGCTGTTCCCCGTCATCGGCCGCTCGATCGACGAGACCGTGACAGTTGATGGGCGACCCTATCCCATGCCGCTGCACGGGTTCGCCCGGGACCGCGCCTTCGCCCTCACCGGCTCCGCCGACGGCCGTGTCTCGCTGGCGCAGGAGTCGGATGACCAGACGCACGGGATGTTTCCCTTCGACTACCGCCTCGCCGTCGACGCCTGGGTGGATGGAGACACGCTCGGCATGACGACGACAGTCGAGAACCGCTCATCGCGTCCGATGCCCTTCTGCTTCGGCTACCACCCCGGCTTCCTGTGGGCCGCCACGCGGAACGAGCGCGAGGCGTTCGTCTGCCGGTTCGGCCATCGCGAGGACGCGCCGGTGCGCCGGGCGCGGCTGGCCACCGGGCTGCTGCTGCGGGAACGCGAGACCTGCCCGGTCGGGGGCCGCACCCTCGCGCTGCGCGACGACCTCTTCGAGAGGGGCTCGATCCAGTTCGAGACCCTGCGCTCGCGCGCAGTGTGGTTCGGCAGGCCGGGCGGTTGCGGCATCACCGTGACCTTCCCGGACTGCCCCCACCTCGGCATCTGGACCCGCCCCGGCGCGCCCTTCCTCTGCATCGAGCCCTGGCACGGCTTCGCCGCCGAGGAGGGCGGATCGCCGGAGCTCTCGCAAAGACCGGGTGTCGTCTCTCTGCCTCCGGGACAGACCGCCGCCTTCCCGCTGACGATCGCGTTCGGGACCGACGACCCAGGGGCCTGAACCGCCCTGCACCCTCGGGGCCGAGCGGGAAGCCCCATCGCCGCCGTCCGGAACCTTCTTGCGTCTTCCGTTGTTGTCCCCGGCGGCGCCGGTACGGTCGGAACGGGACTCATCACTTTTCAAATTCCGATCAAGCTTTCGTCACGTCGGTGATCCGGCAAATCACGAACTGTTCTGCCGGATGAGCCTTGGTAACTTGATCGCAGAACCGTCGCCGATCGTCCGAGCTTGGGCTTCGCCAGTATCGGCGCGAGAGATGCAAGGGGAGGAATGCTTGGACGCCACGACGCCAACTGCGGCACGGCGGCGCGAAATCGTCGCCTTTCTCGTCCTCGCGGTCCTCATCTGGCCCTTCATCGCCGTCGGCATCGTGGCCGGCTGGGGCTTCGTCGTGTGGATGTACTACGCGTTCACCGGCCCGCCCGGACCCGTCTGACCCGCCGCTCTTCCCCCCTCAATCCGTCGGTGCGCCCATGGCCTCCTCCCGCGATCACGAGCCTTCACGCCGCGACCTCCTCGCCGGCCGTCCGCAACCCGCCCGCGATCCCGCCGCAGACGGCTGGGCCTGGCATGTGACCGGCCTCGTGGTCCACGCCCGTCCGGACGCGCTGGCGGCCGTGACCAGGGCCGTCGAAGGCCTGCCGGGCGCGGAGATCCACGGCCGCAACGAGGATGGCAAGCTCGTGGTGACGCTCGAAACGCGCAGCGAGCACGAGATCGTCGAGCGCATGGGCGCCATCGGCGACTTGCCCGGGGTTCTCTCGACCGCCCTCGTCTACCACCACTTCGAGTGATCGCGGCGCCTGCAGCCGCCTCCCGCAGAACGCCGACCGCCGACCGCCGAGGATCACGCCATGGACGTCTCCCGCCGCCAGTTCCTGAAGGTGCAGGCCGCCACCGCCGCTGCCGCCGTCGCCGGTGTCGACCTGCCCGCCCACGCCCAGAACTTCGCCGCCGGCGAGGACATCCAGCTGACCTGGTCCAAGGCGCCCTGCCGCTTCTGCGGCACGGGCTGCGGCGTCATGGTCGGCGTGCGGGACGGCAAGGTCGTCGCCACGCATGGCGACATGCAGGCCGAGGTCAACCGCGGCCTCAACTGCGTGAAGGGCTATTTCCTCTCCAAGATCATGTACGGCGCCGACCGGCTGAAGCAGCCTCTGATGCGCGTGCGCGACGGGCGCTTCGACAAGACGGCCGACCTGCAGCCGGTGACGTGGGACCAGGCCTTCGACGAGATGGCGCGGCAGTGGAAGCGCGTCCTCAAGGAGAAGGGGCCGAAGGCGGTCGGCATGTTCGGCTCCGGCCAGTGGACCATCTTCGAAGGCTACGCGGCGACGAAGCTGATGCGCGCGGGCTTCCGCTCCAACAACCTCGACCCGAACGCCCGCCACTGCATGGCCTCTGCCGCGGTGACGTTTATCCGGACCTTCGGCATGGACGAGCCGATGGGCTGCTACGACGACCTCGAGCAGGCCGACGCGTTCGTGCTCTGGGGCTCGAACATGGCCGAGATGCACCCCATCCTGTGGACTCGCATCATCGACCGGCGGCTGAGCGCGAAGCACGTCCGCATCGCCACCCTGTCGACCTACGAGCACCGCACCACCGACCTGTCGGACCAGGGCCTGATCTTCAAGCCCGGCACCGACCTCGCCATCCTCAACTACATCGCCAACCACATCATCCAGACCGGCGCTGTGAACCGCGAGTTCGTCGACCGCCACGTCAACTTCCGGATGGCGAACACCGACATCGGCTACGGCCTGCGACCCGAGCACGTGCTCGAGCAGCGCGCCGCCCACGCCAACGACGCCGCGGCGTCGCAAGGCTCAAGCTTCGACGCCTATGCCAGGATGGTGTCGGAGTACACGCTGGAGAAGACGGCCGAGCTGTCGGGCGTGCCGAAGGAGCGGCTCCTCGCGCTGGCGAAGACCTACGCCGACCCGAAGACGAAGGTCGTGTCGCTCTGGACGATGGGCTTCAACCAGCACGTGCGAGGCGTGTGGGCCAACCACCTCGTCTACAACCTGCATCTGCTGACGGGGAAGATCGCGGAGCCCGGCAACGGTCCCTTCTCGCTGACCGGCCAGCCCTCGGCCTGCGGCACGGCCCGCGAGGTCGGCACCTTCGCCCACCGCCTCCCGGCCGACATGCTGGTGGCCAACGCCGAGCACCGCAAGCACGCGGAGGAGATCTGGAAGCTGCCGCCCGGGCTGCTGCCCGGCGAGATCGGCTACCACGCCGTCCAGCAGGACCGGATGCTGAAGGACGGCAAGCTCAACGCCTACTGGATCATGTGCACCAACAACCTCCAGACGGCGCCCAACACCACGCAGGAGACCTATCCCGGCTATCGCAACCCGGCGAACTTCGTCGTCTGCTCGGATCCCTATCCCACAGTGACGGCGATGGCGGCGGACGTGGTGCTGCCCACGGCCATGTGGGTCGAGAAGGAGGGAGGCTACGGCAACGCCGAGCGCCGCACCCACATGTGGCGGCAGCTGGTCAACGCGCCCGGCGAGGCGCGCTCGGACCTCTGGCAGCTCATGGAGTTCTCCAAGCGCTTCACGACGGACGAGGTGTGGCCGGTGGAGATCCTCTCGGCGAACCCGCAGTACCGCGGCAAGACGCTCTTCGACGTGCTGTACCGCAACGGCTCCGTGGACCGCTTCCCGGCCAGCGAGGTGCCTGCGCCCTACGAGAACCACGAGGCGAAGGCCTTCGGCTTCTATCCGCAGAAGGGGCTCTTCGAGGAATACGCCAGCTTCGGCCGCGGCCATGGCCACGACCTCGCGCCGTTCGACGTCTATCATCAGGTCCGCGGCCTTCGCTGGCCCGTCGTCGACGGCAAGGAGACGCGCTGGCGCTACCGCGAAGGCCACGACCCCTACGTGGAGAAGGGCAGCGGCTGGCAGTTCTACGGCAACAGCGACAAGCGCGCGATCGTCATGGCGGCGCCTTACGAGCCGCCAGCCGAGCCGCCGGACGGCGAGTTCGACCTTTGGCTGGTGACGGGGCGCGTGCTGGAGCACTGGCACTCCGGGTCGATGACGATGCGGGTGCCCGAGCTCTACCGCGCCTTCAGCGGCGCCGTTCTCTTCATGCACCCGGACGACGCGCAGAAGCGGGGCCTTCGACGCGGGCAGGAGGTCCGCATCGTGTCGCGTCGCGGAGAAATCCGCTCACGCGTGGAGACGCGCGGCCGCAACAAGGTGCCGCCGGGGTTGGTCTTCGTGCCGTTCTTCGACGCGAGCCAGCTGATCAACAAGGTGACGCTCGACGCCACCGACCCGATCTCCAAGCAGACCGATTTCAAGAAGTGCGCCGTGAAGGTGGTCGGTATTGCCATGGCGCAGGGAGGCGCGGAATGATCCGCCCGCTCCTCCTCGCCGCCGTCGTCGCCCTCGCGACGCTCACTGCGACCGCCCTGGTGGCGCAGCAGGAATCGCCGCGGCTGACCGGGCCCACGCCCTTCACGAAGGAGACGCCGATCCCGCCGATGCAGCGGCAGGTGACCGACGACGTCCGCAAGAAGCGCAACTATCCCGACCAGCCGCCGCTGATCCCGCACGCCATCGAGGGCTATGCGCTCGACCTCAACGCCAACAAGTGCATGGCCTGCCACGCGCGCAAGTTCACGGAGCAGTCGCAGGCCCCGATGATCAGCGTCACGCACTACCAGGACCGCGAGGGCAACACGCTGGGCGGCGTCTCGCCGCGTCGGTTCGCCTGCCTCACCTGCCACGTCACTCAGACGGGGGCGCCGCCACTGGTGCCCAACACGTTCACGGACATGGACGCGCTCGTCGAGCGGGAACCGACGGGGCGCTGACATGACCGCCATCGCGCGCGCCTGGACCACGTTCTGGCAGAACTCGTGGGTGAAGACGGCGACCCGCCCGCCGGTCACCCTCTCCCTCGCCTTCCTGACGCTCGGCGGCTTCGTCGCGGGCGTGATCTTCTGGGGCGCCTTCAACACGGCGCTGGAGGCCACCAACACGGAGGCCTTCTGCACCTCGTGCCACGAGATGCGCGCCAACGTCTTCGAGGAGCTGAAGGGCACGATCCACGCGAGCAACCGCTCCGGCGTGCGCGCGAGTTGCCCGGACTGCCACGTCCCGCACCAGTGGACCAACAAGATCGCGCGGAAGATGCAGGCGTCCAAGGAGGTCTGGGGCCACATCTTCGGGTCGATCGACACGCGTGACAAGTTCGTCGCACTGCGCCGCACCCTGGCCGAGCACGAATGGGCCCGCATGAAAGCGAACGACTCGCTGGAGTGCCGCAACTGCCACAGCGCCGCGGCGATGGACGTGTCGAAGCAGAACCCGCGGGCGGCGACGGCGCACGAGCGCTTTCTCTTCAGCGGCGAGAAGACCTGCATCGATTGCCACAAGGGCATCGCACACAGGCTCCCGAACATGCAGGGCGTGCCGGGCTGGCAGTAGCGGTCAGGTCGGCGCCTCGTCCGAGCCGGCAGGGGCGGGACCGGACTTCGTATAGCGGGCGATCGCCGCGCGGGTGTTGAACATCAGGTCGGGCCCGAGCTCGCGGTCGAAGCCGTCGCGTCGCACGACCGCGAGCACGTCGGGGTTGAGGTCAAGCAGCCAGAACGCGATGCCCTGTTCGCGGGCCTGCGCGGCGCCGGCCTTGATCATCTGCAGGGCCGAGTACTCGATGTTCGGCACCCGGCTCATGTCGAGCGCGAGCACCCGCGGCCGATACTCCTGCACGAGGCTCGTCACGTGGTCGGCGACCGCCTGGGCGTTGACGAAGAACAGCAGCCCTTCCGGCCGGACGATCAGCAGGCCCTCGAACGTCTCGTCCTCCGGATGCTCGGCCGAAACCGGCCGCAGCACGTCGGCGCCACGCTTGCGGCCGATGACGGACACGCGGGGGTCGGTCGTCTGAAGCGCGAGGGTGATGAGCGACAGCACGATGGCCACAACGATCCCCTGCAGCGTGCCGAAGACGAGCACGCCGGCCGCTGCCGCCACGGCCCACACGAATTCCATGCGCCGCACGCGCAGGATCGTGGTGAAGTCGGCGGGCTGGATCAGGCCGACCGAGTAGACGATCACCACCGCGGCGAGGGTCGCCTGCGGCAGGAAGCCGAGCCACGGCGCAAGGACCAGCATCGTCGCCACGGCGGCCGCCGCGCAGACGAGCAGGGCGACGGGGCTTCGACCTCCCGCAGACCGCACGACGCTCGTCTGGGTCGTGCCGCCACCGGCTGGCATGGCGCCGGAAAAGGCGCCGGCGAGGTTGGCGAGACCGACCGCGACGAGCTCCCGGTTGGGTCGGATCGGCGGATCCCGCGGCGCCTGGAAGGCACGGCCGGCCGCGATGGTCTCCGTGAAGCTCATCAGGGCGATGCCGAGCGCGCCCGGCAGCAGCGCCCTGACGAGACCCGGATCGGGAAGCGTGAGGGAAGGCAGGCCCTGCGGGATTGCACCGACCACCGCGACGCCCCGGTCGGCCAGCCCGAGCCACCACGAGAGAACGACCGCGCCGCCGACGGCGACGAGGGGCACCGGCGAGTGAGGCCGCACCCGTTCTGCGGCGACGAGCAGCGCCATCGTCCCGAGCCCCACGAGCACGGTCGGCCCCGACACCGTGGCCAGCGCCTTGAGGAGCGCCTCCGCTGCCTCGACCGGGTTGGAGCCGTGGCCAACGGAGATGCCGAGCAGCTTCGGCAGCTGGTCGAACACGATCACCAGCCCGATGCCGGCCTTGAAGCCGGTGAGGACAGGCATCGAGATGAAGTTGGCGACGGTCCCGAGCCGCGCCAGCCGGGCGACCAGCAGGGCCAGCCCGACGAGGGCCGTCAGTGTCGCGGTCGCCGCAGCGAGCCGGACGGGGTCGCCATCGGGAACCGCGGCCGAGAGCTCGGCCCCCGCAAGGATGGCGATCGTCGTCGTGGAACTGACGCTGAGGATGCGGGAGGAACCCAGGAGAGCGTAGACGACGGCAGGGACGAACGCCGTGGCGAGGCCCACGCCGACGGGGAGCCCGGCCACCGTGGCATAGGCCATGGCCTTCGGCAGCACCACGGACGCGGCGATGAGCCCGGCCATGACGTCGGATCCGACCGCCGCCGGGTGGCCCCCCTTCGTGTCCGTCTCGCGCACGTGTCCCCCCGGCGTGATCGCGCCGACAGGCCGTCGGCGCAACCGACAGCATACGCCGTGCCGACGCTGCGTCAGCATCGGTGCACTGCGGGTCTGGTCTGACCGGCTCGTGCCCTCCATGCAGGGCGGCCATCCGCGCCCGGGGCTGGCCTTGCGGACGGAACTGCATCACAAGAGGCCGAAACGCCGCGCGGGTCGACAGCGCGGACGGCGAGGAGCGACGCCCCCGTGACTGCCCAGCCCCTTCCATCGACCGCCGCGCGCGCCGCGATGCCGGTGCTGCTGGCACTGAGCGCGACCCACCTGCTCAACGACATGATCCAGTCGCTGATCCCGGCGATCTATCCGATCATCAAGACCGCCTATGGGCTGGACTTCGGCCAGATCGGCCTGATGACCTTCACCTTCCAGGCGGCGGCGTCGCTCTTCCAGCCCGTGGTCGGGCACGTCACGGACAAGCGGCCGATGCCCTACTCGATGGTCGTCGGCATGGGGTGCTCGCTCGCAGGCCTCCTCATCCTGTCGCATGCCGGCAGCTACCCGCTGCTGCTGGTCGGCGCCGCGACGGTCGGCCTGGGCTCGTCCATCTTCCACCCGGAGGCGACCCGCCTTGCGCGTCATGCGTCAGGCGGGCAGCACGGCCTCGCCCAGGGCATCTTCCAGGTCGGCGGACAGTTCGGCAACGCGCTGGGCCCGCTGCTGGCGGCGTTCGTGATCGTGCCCAACGGGCAGGGCAGCCTTGCCTGGTTCTCTGTTGCGGCCCTGCTGTCGATGGCGCTGATGGTCTGGACGGGGCGCTGGCACGCCGGCTACCGCGAACGTTCCCGCCGCGAGAACGGGGGAAAGGCCCCGGCGGTCGCTGGCCCCGTGGCGTCGCCCTGGCGGATCGGCTTCGCCATCGCGATCCTCGTCGTGCTGCTGTTCTCGAAGAACGCGTATTCGTCGAGCTTCAGCTCCTTCTACACGTTCTACCTGATGAACCGCTTCGGCGTGACGGTGCAGACATCCCAGGTGATGCTGTTCCTCTTCCTCGGCGCCTCGGCCGCTGGCGCGCTCATGGGCGGCATCATCGGCGACCGGATCGGCCGCAACCGGATCATCTGGTTCTCGATCCTCGGCGCCCTGCCCTTCACGCTCATCCTGCCCTTCGCCAACCTGTTCTGGACCGGCGTCCTGACGATCGTGATCAACCTGATCATGTCGAGTGCCTTCGCCGCGATCCTCATCTACGCCATGGAACTGCTGCCCGGGCGGATCGGCATGATTGGGGGGCTGTTCTACGGCCTGTCCTTCGGCCTCGGCGGCATCGCCGCCGCGCTGCTGGGCGAGCTTGCGGACCGCACGAGCATCGAGTTCGTCTACCGTGCCTGCGCCTTCCTGCCCGCGATGGGCCTGCTCGCCTGGTTCCTGCCGCGCATCAGCGTCGGCGGGAAGATGCCGTCTCACTGATCGGGCCGGCTCAGGGCTTCCGGCCGCAGGGCGTCTCGTTCGGCAGGAGGCCGAGCGTGTCGAGCACGTTGGTCTCGTGAAGGAACCCATCGAGCGGCGCAAGGTCCACGACCGCGTCGTGGGTGGCGAGCAGCACGGCCTGCCGCAACTGGCGGTCCCAGGGCCGGAACGAGCCGGGATAGCCCTTGTAGAGCTCCAGCCGGAGTTCCGGGTCGAGCAGGCGGGCAAGCAGGGGCTGACCCGTCCTGCTCCGGGCCTCGCGCACCTCCGCCTCGGTGACGGCGCGTACCGCGACCCACGCCGCCCAGTCGGCGTCACCCATGGGCCGGCCTGCCTCCCGCTCGAATCGACGGCTCAGCTGGGGGGCACCCTGCCGCTCGAAATAGGGGCTCCAGGCCACCGCCGAGAGCCCGTGCGAACCCACGACGGGCCGCGGCAGGGCCAGCCGGTAGCCGACCGTCCGCCCGCCGTCCCCCAGGCTGTCGGCGACGAACACCGCGTCGAAATCGCTCCCGCCCGTCAGCAGCGCGACGCTGGTCTCCTCGCGCCGGCGAGGATCGTTGCTGATGACGAACGGCTTCACCGCGACGATGCGCAACCCGAACTTGCGGGCACTCGCCTGGAAGGCATCGGCGAGCGCCTTGTCCTCGTCCTCGGCGCCCTGCAGCACGAGCACCTTCTTCCAGTTCTTCTTCGCGAGGAACTGGCCCACCGCGTCCGTGCGCTGCTGGCGGCTCGGCTGCACGTGGAGGAGCGGCGCGGCGCAGGTATCGGCTCGCAGCCGGTCGTCGGTCTCGCGCACGTCGAAGAGCACCATGCCCCCGGCCTTCCCCGCCGCGGCGCGCTGATCGGCCGCCGGCAGGTCGAGGAGGACCGCCGTCGCGCCGTCGGCGCCGAGCGCGGCGAGCGCGGCACCAACGTCCTCGTCGGGCCCCAGCGGCCGCTGCCGCAGGCGCAGCGCCAGTCCCGCCGCGCGCGCGCTCGCCGTCGCATCGCGCAGCCCGAGCTCCGCGCCCGGCAGCGGCGGCTTGCGGATGATGCGGAACACGCCGTCGCGCACCTTCGTGTCGGCGTAGGCCGGATCGCCCTCGCGCGACACGTATCCGATGACGAGTTCGCGCGCCGGTTGCTGGGCCCCCACCGGCGCGGCCGCCAGGAGCCCCAGCAGGACGCCCGCCGCCAGCCTAGTCGTCGATGAGGATCGCATAGGGGATCTGCCCTACGGGAACGGTCTTGCGGACCTTCCCGCCGGCCGTCGTGATGATGCTGAGGTCGTCGGAGAGGCCGTTGGCCACGTAGAGCGTCTTCTCGTCCGGGCTGAGCCGCAGACCCCAGGGCCGCTTGCCGACGAGGATCATGTCCGTGACCTTCTTGCTCGCCACGTCCACCACGGCGACGTGGTTGGCGCGGCCGAGCGCCACGTAGGCAGTCTTGCCGTCCTTCGTCATCAGCAGGTCGACGGGAGTCACCAGTTCGCGGCGCATGCCCTTGGGCTTGAACTCGATCTTGCCGGTCGAGGTCAGCGACTGGGTGTCGATGATGTCGACGACGCCCGCGAGTTCCGCCGACACCCACAGTTCGCGACCGTCCGGGGTGAGGGCGAAACGGCGCGGGCGGCTCCCGGTCGGGATGTCCTTGATGACCTTGTTGGCCGCCACGTCGATGACGTGCACGAGGTTGGCCACTTCCGACGCGACGAAGACGCGCTTGCCGTCCGGCGTCACCAGCACGCCCTCGGGTTCAGGGCCCGTCGGATAGTGCGCCTTGACCTCGTCCGTCTCCATGTCCAGCAGCGTCGCCTCGCTGTCGTCCTCGTTCGAGATGTAGAGGTCGCGGCCGTTGGGGTGCAGGGCGAACGTCTCGGGGTCCGGGATGTCGCGGAAGCGCTTCAGAAGCTTCTTCGTCTCGATGTCGTAGACGGCAATGGTGTCGTCATTGCCGCAGCCGACGATCAGGCCCTTCCGGTCCGGCGTGAACGTCATGCCGCGCGGCCGCGAACACGACTTGAAGGAGCCGACCACCTCGTCCTTCGCGTTCAGGATGGTGATGTCGTCCGACCGCTCGTTCGAGACGAAGATCTGTCCGGTGCCCGCCGCGAGCGAGGCACCGGCCCATGACAACAACGCGGCGGCCGCGACGGCCACCGGAACCCAGGCTCGCATCGTTTCCATCCCCCGTCGGCGCCGGAGCGCCGTGGAATGATGGTGCCCCTAGGGCGGAGCTTTGGCAATGGCGGGGCGGGGTGCGGCAAGCACGTCGCGCACGGCGGCGGCCACGGCCTCCGGAGCGTCCAACTGGATCTGGTGGCCGGTCCCGCGGACGACGACCGGAGCGGGCGCTCCGACGATCGCCGCGAGATCGCGCTGGAGGTCCAGCCAGACGCGCTCCATGCGCCCGTCCGGATAGAGCCGGTTCCAGATGGCGTCGCCATGGACGAGCACGCGGCTCGCCGTCGAGGGGGCCGGCCGCACGTTGAGCCTCGCGAGGGTGGCCGCGTTCGATCGGATCTCGCCGATCACGGCCTTGCGTGCCTTCTCGTCCACCGCGAGGGAAATGGCCCGCCGGTGCATCGACTCCGGCAATCCGTAGATGGCCGAAGCGGGGTTGGGCGGGCTGATGAACCGGTAGGGATCCTCCGCGACGCCGACGCCCGCATGGCCGAACCGGGCGAACTGATCGGGATGCATGCTGTCGACGAGGACGAGCCCACCCACCCGCGTGGGGTGCAGTGCCGCGTAGTGGGCCGCGACCACGCCGCCGAACGAGTGCCCCACCAGCACGAGCGGACCATTGATCGAGGCGGAGTGGAGCAGCCGGTCGAGATCCTCGACGATGTTGTCGACCGTCCGCGGCCGGCCGGCCGGCGTCGAGAAGCCTGCACCGGCCCTGTCGTAGCTGCAGGTGCGCGTGGTGCCGGCGAGCAGCGGCTGGACGTATGTCCAGTCCAGATGGTTTCCACCGAGCCCGGCCTCCAGGATCACCGTCGGAAGAGGGCCTTCATCGCCGGTGCAATACAGGTGCAGCGTCTCGGCCCCGGCCTGGTAGAGGACGCCGGGCGCCGGAAACTCCTCTCCGGCACGCGCCGCGCCGACGAGACCGCACGCTGCGGTCACGATGGCCGACAGGGCCATTGGCAAGAGCACGGCAACTTGCCACCATCGCGGTGGGGAAGAGCGCTGCCGGGGAGACGTCGCATGCGGAGCGGTCGCCATGATCGTGCCTTCTGGCCCTTGATCGCCGTGTTCTGGGCCTGTGCAAGCGCTGTGCCCAGTGCAGTTCACGCCGATATGATCCCGTGCCCGGACCTGGAGCGGCGTTTCGAAGGCATGAAAGCCACCGCGACACACCTTGAGGTGGTCAGCCTGTCCTTCACCGTGGCCGACAGCGGCTGCGAGGCGCTGATGCAGAAGCTGCTCGAGGGCGGCATCTCGCCCCTCGCCCGCGACCGCGAAGGCAACAACGCTCTGACCCGCGCGGCCAGGGCCGGCCACGCCAGCGTCGTGAAGCTTCTCATCGACAAGGGCGCCGACCTGGAGCAGCGCAACCTGCAGGGAGCAACCCCGCTGTTCGCCGCCACCGTGGCCAATCGCGCGAAGATCGTCGAACAGCTCGCGCAGGCAGGCGCGAAGATCGATTCACCCGGCCGGTCCGGCGTCACCCCGCTGAGCGCAGCGGCTTTCAACGGCAACGACCGGCTCGTCGCGTGGTTCCTGTCGCGCGGTGCCGATCCGAAGGAGATGGATGCCACGGGCAAGTCCGCGATCGTCTATGCCGCGGCGCGCGGGTTCGCGCCCACGGTGAAGCGGCTCCTCGATGCCGGGGTGGACGTCAACCAGCGCTACGGCAACGACCTGACGCTGCTGATGTGGGCTTCGGGCCATGCCAACGACGCGCCGGAGGCCGACGGCCTCGCCACGGTCGAACTCGTGCTCGCCCGGGGCGCCCGGCTCGACGACATCGACAATCGCGGGCGCACCGCGCTGATGATGGCGGCGGAGCAGGGCCACGCAGCCGTGGCGAAGAGGCTGGTCGCCGCCGGAGCGAAGACGGACCTGCGCGACAAGGACGGCAAGACGGCCGCCGATCTGGCGGAGAACGCCGAGGTGAAGGCCGTGTTGGCGCCCTGACGGGCGTTCATCCCTCCTGACCGGCGGAGGCGAGCGGATGCATCCGCTCGCCGGACCGGCTTCGCGAGAAAGCGTTGGTGAGACTCAGCGACCCGCCATGAAGGCGGCGAGCGCCGTGATGTCCTCCGGGGCGAGCGTATTCAGGATGTCGCTCATCCACGGGTTGTTGGTGCGCTTGCGGCTGCGGAACTCGGTGAGCGTCAGCAGCAGGTACTCGTGCGACTGCCCCGCGATGCGCGGGTTCGTGCTGTCGCCCATGCCCTGCGCGCCGTGGCAGGCGCCGCACTGGCCGGCGACGATGGCCGTCTCGGCCCGCTTCGTGTCGGCCTCGGAAGCGCGCGGCTGGTTCAGGTTGGGCCATTGCTGCTTCGAGAACCACTCGGCGATCGCCATCATCTCGTCGCGGGACATGTCCGCGGCCATGGCGTTCATGATCTCGTTCTTGCGGATCCCGAGCTTGAAGTCGCGCAGCATCAGGTAAACGTAGCCCTGGTGCTGGCCGAAGATGACAGGGATCAGCTTGTCCGCCGGCACGCCCTTCTCGCCATGGCAGGCAAGGCACTGCACCGCCTTCTCCGGAATGTCCGCAGGCTGGGCCGAGACGCCGGAGGCGGACAGGACGCTGGCTCCGATGACCAGGGCGACGAGGCGGGGGAGGATCATGCCGGTCTCTCGCGGGTTGGTGTGTCGTGAACGTCGACGAGGCCCTCGCGGGCCTCGTCGGAAGTCGGGAAGACGGAGGCGCGGGCGCCTCCGCTTCGATGCGGCTCAGTCCGCCAGCGTGAAGGCGATGATGTTGTTGCCGCGCTTGTAGTCGATCTGGGTGTTGCCGCCCGCGCCGACCACCACGTACTGCTTGCCGTCCACCGAGTAGGACGATGGCGGCGCATTGACGCCGGCGCCGGCCTGGAACTTCCAGAGCACGGACCCGGTCTCCGCGTCATAGGCCTTGAACTGGCCGTTCGCCTCGCCGGTGAACACCAGACCGCCCGCGGTCGCGAGGATGCCGCCGATCATCGGCTGCTGCGTCTTGACCTGCCAGCGGATCTTGCCGGTGTTGTAGTCGACGGCCGTCACGTTGCCCCACTGCTCCTCGGCCGGGATCACCTTGAAGGCGCCGCCGAGCCACAGCTTGCCCGCCGGATAGGGCGAGCTCTCGACATGGTACGTCATGGGCTGGTGCAGGTTGATGGCGTAGGACAGCCCGAGGTTCGGGTTGACCGCCATCGGCGACCACTCCACGCCGCCATTGGCGCCGGGAAGCATGCGGGCGCCTTCCTTGGTCGGCAGGACCCACATGTTCTCCTGCGGCACCATGGCCTCGGAGAAGCGGATCAGGCTGCAGTCCTTGGCGTCATGCACGTAGACGTGCCCGGTCTTGCCGCCGTGCAGCACGCCCTTGATCGGCTTGCCGTCCTTGCCCGCCACCGTGGTGATGATGGGAGGCGACACCGCATCGAGGTCCCACACGTCGTGGGCGATGTACTGCAGGTGGCAGACGTACTGCCCGGTGTCGAGGTTCACCGACACGAGCGAGTCCGTGTACAGGTTGTCGCCGGGGCGCAGCGAGCCGTCGAGGTCCGGCGACGGGTTGCCGACCACGAAGTAGATGCGCCGCGTCTCGAGGTCGACAGCCGGGTTCTGCCAGACGCCGCCGCCCAGCGTCTTGTAGGGGTCGCCGGTCTTGGCGAGCTGCGCCTTCTCGGCCTCGATGTTGCGCTTCATGTCACGGCCGGTGGCGTCGTGCGTCGCCCACACGCCCACCGAGTTCTCGGGGATCGTGTTGAACGTCCAGACGAGCTTGCCGGTCTTGGCGTCGAAGGCCTTCACGAAGCCGCGGATGCCGTACTCGCCGCCGTTCGTGCCGATCAGCACCTTGCCGTCCACGAACGTGGGCGCCATCGTCTCGCTGTAGCCGAGCTCAGGATCGGCGATCTGCGTCTCCCAGACCAGCTTGCCCGTCTTGGCGTCGAGGCCGAGGAGCTTAGCGTCGAGCGTGGCCATGTAGACCATGTCGCCGCCGACGGCCACGCCGCGGTTGTTGGGGCCGCAGCAGTAGACCGTGATCGGTCCCATCTTGTGCTTGAAGTGCCAGAGCTCCTCGCCCGTGCGAGCGTCGAGCGCATAGACATGGTTGAACGAGGTCGTCACGTACATGACGCCGTTCACGACGATCGGGCTGGTCTCGAGCGATTCCCGCACCTCCGTCTGGAAGATCCAGGCGGGCCGCAGTTTCTGGACGTTCGAGACGTTGATCTGGCGGTTGGGATAGTACCGCGTCTGGTTGTAGTTGCCGTTCGTGTGCAGGAAGTTGTTGCCGTCACCGGCGGCACGGTTCAGCAGATCCTGCGTCACCGTGTTCATGTCGCCCCACTTGGTGGCGCCCTTCACTTCCTGTGCTGAGGCGGCGGAGGCGTATGCGAAGCCGGCGGCAACGGCCATTGCCGTCGCGGCCAGAAACTGGCGCGTCTTGACCATCCTTGCGTTCCCCCGTTTGGCTTAATTGCCAAGACGGACATTTTTACGTCCGTCGCACGGACTTTGCGCCCCGTCACGCAGGGGTGTCAATTCGCCGAGACTGCGCGGCCCGCATGTCGCTCCGCAATTCATGCATGCAGGCGCATGGCTTGCACAATAAATCAGCGCCAGGGGCAGTTCTTGAGGTCCCGGACATGCACGGAGAACACCTCGTTCTCGACCACCTTCACGCCTTCCGCCGTGCAGATGCGGTTCTTCATGTCCTTCATCCGGACATCGTAGGTGCCGCCCGCGACCTTCACCGGCAGGCGCTCGTCGAAATCGACCGTGCCGTCGTCGTCGGCCTTCGTCAGGTTCGGTCCCCACTTGGTGGTGCCGGCCGGCGCCAACCGGACCTCCTTCAGCGTCACGCCGGTGAGGTTCCAGAACTGGGTGCCCTTCTTCTTCTCCGATGCGGCCTGCGCCATGCCGGCGACGAGACACGCGGCGAGAATGATCCCCGCCCTCTTCAGCATTCGTTCCTCCCCCATTTTGTCGTCTTCGGCCAACTGTCCTTCGTCGACGCGACCGTGGCAAGCGGGTGACGCCCCGCGGGCTTTGCGGCTGCTAAGTGAAAGGTCCGATGGCATTGCGGGCGCGTTTGCCGTAAGCGTGCCAGCGAATGAATGAATGGCAGGCGCCCGGCGCCGCCTCCCGAAGGAAGGACGAACGTGCGCGTAACCGGATTCGTGGCCCTGATGGCCGCCGCACTGGCCCTGTCGACGAGCGTCGCTGCAGCGCAGACGAACGCCGGTTCGACGACGAAGCGCAAGCCGGCAAAGCCGGCAACCCAGAAGGTGCAGCCCTTCCCCCAGGCGCCGCAGCAGGACCAGAGCTACCTCTACCTGCCCGGTAACAGCCGGCCGTCGGGCCCGCCCGACTACGTGCTCCAGGGCATGCGCCAGTCGAACCAGCCCTTCTACAACACCGGCGGGACGTCCGGGGGCATCGCCGGCGACATTCCGATCTGGTCGAACCGCTGAACCGGATCACCGGCTGCCGACGAACGCGGCCGGACCTTCGCTCCGGTTGTGCACGTCGGTGGCGGCGATGGCGGCATGGCCCATCGCCACCACGACCTGGTCGAGGCCACTGATGACGTCACCGATGGCGTAGAGCCCTTCGACCGACGTCCGCCCGTGGCTGTCGACGATGATGCCGCCCCCGCCGTCGCAGCGCGCACCGAGGAATCGGGCGAGTTCCGAGCGCATCGTGCGGCCGAGCGCGGCATAGACCGTGTCGAACTGCCGCTCCCCGGCATCGTCGAAGACAGCGGCCAGCCGGCCGCCCTCGTGGCGGAGACGGCGCACCGGCCGCTCGACAACGGCCACTCCCCCGTGCTCGGCAGTGGATCGCTCTTCATCCGTGAGCGTCAGTGGCTGCTCCAGTGACAGCAGACTGACGCGGCGGGAATAGGCCCGGGCGAGGAACAGTGCTTCGCCGAGGCCGGACGCGCCCCGTCCGAGGACCCCGATGTCCTTGCCGGTCGCCTCGAAGCCGTCGCAGATCGGGCAGTAGCGAAGCAGGCCGTTCCGTAGCGCCTCGTCGGCCCCATCCATCGGCGGCGGCCTGTCCGCACCGCCCGTGGCGAGGATCACGCGACGGGCCAGCATCAGCGTTCGCGCTCCCGCAGTCTCACGCCACGACACGGCGAAGGCTTCGCCACGACGTTCGATGCCGTTGACCTCGCCCCTCGCGGGATAGGCGTCGTGATTCGCCAGGGCCTGCCGCTGCAGGTCCAGGATCGCTTCGCCCGGGATGCCGTCGGGAAAGAACGGAATGTTCCTGCTGCACGGAATGCGCCGCGCACGGCTGTCGCCGGCATCGACGAGGACGAACCGGCGCCCGAAGCGCGCGAGATAGAGCGCGGCGGCAAGCCCGGCCGGACCGCCGCCGACGATGAAGGCATCGAGTGGCGCCATGGAAACCTCCGGCAGACAACCCCCGGCCCGGCTGCAGGTTTCACATTGCCGCTCGCGAGCACCGACGCTGCATTGTAGGGTGGCCTCCCCGCCGCAGGCTCGCCTGCATCGCCCGCCCCGGCCGGGCCCAATCGACCGACCTTCGATCTTCTCCGGCACCTTCCATGCTGCAGTTCCTGGCGACGAGCACGCCCTTCTTCGCGGTGATCGCTCTCGGGGCATGGGCGGCCCACCGGGGCATGTTCCCCGGCGATGCCGTCCGGATCCTCAACACCTACGCGTTCATGATCGCCACGCCCGCGATGGTGGTGCGCGTGATGGCACGGCAACCGGTCGCGGAACTGTGGTCATGGCCCTTCTTCCTCGGCCTCGCGGCAGTCGGCATCGCGGGCCTCGTCGGCGGGCTGCTGGTCGGCCGCAGGCTCCTCGGCGTCGAAGGCGGCATCGCGGTCACGCGGGCCCAGTGCCTTGTGGGCGGCAACTTCGCGTTCCTGGGCATCCCGCTGATGCTGGCCTTCCTCGGCGAGAAGGCCGCCGCCCCCATCGCCATCGGGCTCGTCTGCGACACGGCGGTCGTGGTGCCGCTGTCCATCGGCCTCATCGAGGCCGTCCGCGGCGGCGGCACCCCGGCGGCCATCGCCTCCCGGTTGCTGCGCGGAACGCTCTACAACCCGTTCATGCTGTCGGTGCTCGTGGGACTGACTCTCTCCGTTTCAGAATTCCCGCTCCCCGAGTCCGTCGACCGGTTCCTGCTGTTTCTCGGCGCCTCGGCGGCACCGGCCGGCGTCTTCGCGCTCGGTCTCGCGCTGCGCGGCTGGATGGGTCCCGGCATGTTGGCCGGCGCGCCCCTGGCTCTCGCCAAGATCACGCTCCACCCGCTCGCCGTCTGGATCGTGCTTGCTCTCGTGCTGCGGCTCGATCCCTTCTGGGTGGCCGCAGGCGTGCTCTACGCCGCCCTTCCGACGGCGGCGAACGTGTTCCTCATCGCGGAGCGCTACGGCACCGACGCGCGGATCGCGGCGTCGTCGGTGCTGGTGTCCACGGTGCTCGCGGCGCTGACGTTCCCTGTGGCCGCGTGGCTCTCGGCACCCTGAAGGCGCCCGTCAGTCGGCCTTGATGTTGGCGCGGCGGACGAGGTCGCCCCATCGCTTGATCTCGGCTTCGATGTGCGCCTTGAACGCCTCGGGCGTGCTGGTCCAGACGTCGGCGCCCTCCAGCGCGAGGCGCTCGACGACGGCGGGATCCTCCATCGCCTTCACGATCTCCGCGTTCAGCCGCGCGACGATCTCGGGCGGCGTCCCGGCGGGAGCGACGATCCCGTACCACTGCGACGCCTCGAAGCCGGGAATCGCCGCCTCGGCGATGGTGGGAATGTCGGAGGCGCTCTTGAGCCGCGTGGTGCCGGAGACGCCGAGCGCCCGCAGCTTCCCGCCCTGCGCCAGCGGCAGGACGACCGGCGCGCCGGTGAACATCAGCTGCACCCGGCCTCCCAGCAGATCCGTGACCGCCGGCGCCGTGCCGCGGTAGGGCACGTGGACGATGTCGACCCCGGCCGCATCCGCGAAGGCCGCCGTCGCGATGTGCGCCGCGCTGCCGTTGCCGCCCGTGGCGTAGTTGAGCTTGCCGGGGTTCGCCTTGGCGTAGGCGATCAGCTCGCCGATGCTCTTGGCCGGCACGTCAGGATTGACGACGAACACGTTGTGCACGCGCGCGATCATGCTGACATGCGCGAAGCTCTTCAGAGGGTCGTAGGGGAGCTTGGGATAGATGGCGGGGTTCACGGCCAGCGTGCCGATGTGCCCCATCAGCAGGGTGTAGCCGTCAGGCGCGGCCTTCGCGACCGCATCGCTGCCGATCGACCCGCCCGCGCCCGGGCGGCTCTCGATGACCACGGACTGTCCGAGCGCCGTCTGCAGCTTCTGCCCGAGAAGACGCGCCAGGATGTCGGTCGAGCCGCCTGGGGTGAAGGGGACGACGAGCGTGATCGGCTTCGTCGGCCACGCCTGCGCCCGCGCCTCGCCCGCCAGGGCAGTGGCGGCCACGGCGGCAGCGGCGAGGGTGAGCATCTGGCGGCGGTTCGTCATCCCTTCTCTCCCTTGTCGTAAGGCACCCTGTCGGTGCTTGTGGTGATTGTCGCTCTCAGGACCGCGGGCTCTTGAACTCCTTCGCGAGCGCTTCAGCGCCGCGCGCGAGAAGCGCCGCGTCGATGCCCACCGCGGTGAAGGTCGTCCCGAGCTCGATGCAGCGGGCGGCGAAGGCCTTGTCCGGGGTCAGGATCCCCGCCGGCTTGCCGCAGGCGCGGATGCGGGCGATGGCCTTCTCGATCACCGCCTTCACTTCGTCCCGCCCCGGCTGCCCGACGAAGCCCATGCTGGCGGCGAGGTCGCCGGGACCGATGAAGATGCCGTCGACACCCTCGACAGCTGCGATGGCTTCCAGCTGCTCCAGCGCCTCGAGCGTCTCCAGCTGGACGAGGACGCAGAGCTCCTCGGCGGCACGGCGCCCGTAGTCGGGAATGCGGCCGAAGCCCGTGGCGCGCGTGGTGCCGCCGACGCCGCGGATGCCCAGCGGCGGATAGCGCGTCGCCGCCACGGCGGCCCGCGCCTCGTCGACCGTCTGGACGTAGGGGATCAGCAGCGACTGTGCGCCGAGGTCGAGGATGCGCTTGATCAGCACGGCGTCGTTGCTCGCCGGCCGGACGACCGGCGTGACCGGATACGGCGCGCAGGCCTGCAGCTGCGGCAGGATGGTGAGCGGATCGCCGGGAGAGTGCTCGTTGTCCAGCAGGAGCCAGTCGTAGCCCGCGCCCGCGAGGCACTCCGCCACGTATCCCCCCGGCAGGGTGCACCAGAAGCCGATCTGGGACCTCCCCTCGGCAAGGGCGCGCTTGAAGGCGTTCTGCGGGAGGTTCATGGCCGGACTCCGGAAGGGGGTACGAGGGAAAAGCTAGGTCTGGACGGGCGGAGTCCCATAGGTATGGAAGGACTCCACCGTCTTCATCCCCCACGCCTGTCCCTTTTTCCGCTCCTCCTCGGTCCAGACAATGGTCTTCCAGTCGGGCGCAAGGATGAGGCGAGCGCCGGCATTGGCGATCTCGACCCGGTTCCCGCCGGGCTCGTACACGTAGAGGAAGAAGGTCTGCTGCACGGCGTGCTTGTGCGGCCCGCTCTCGATGAAGACGCCGTTCTCCAGGAAGATGTCGGCGGCGCGCAGGATCTCCTCGCGGCTGTCGAGCGCGTAGGTGAGGTGGTGGAATCGGCCCCTCGATCCGGTAGCGTCGCGCGTGTAGGCGAAGTCGTAGCTCTTGTTGGTGAAGGTCATCCACATGCCGGCCTCGGTGCCGTCATTGAGGACGATCTGCTCGGTGAGCCGGCAGCCGAGGTAGGTCTCGAAGAAGATCCGGTTCGCCTTGATGTCGGCTGCGAGGCAGTTCAGGTGGTCGAGGCGACGAACATTGACGCCGCGGGCCGGGAACCGCTGTGCCTGGTTCTTCAGCGCGGGCTTCAGCTCCGGCGGCGCCTTGTACCACTGCGTCTCGTAGTAGAGCTCGATGACGTGGCCGTCGGGGTCCTTGCACACGAAGGCCGGTCCGTGGCCGACGTCGCCGTCGGTCCAGCCGACGTCGAAGCCGGAGCCCTTCAGCGCGGCGACGCGCCGCTCGAGCGCCTGCGGGCTGCGCGCCCGGAAGGCCATGTGACCCATGCCCGGCTTCGCGGCCGCGGTGAGCTTCAGCGAATGGTGCTCATAGTCGTCCCACGCGCGCAGGTAGACGCTATCGCCGGCCCGCTCCGTCTCCGTCATGCCCATGACGTCGACGAAGAACCGGAGGCTCTCCTCCGGCTTCGGCGTGAGGAGTTCGAGATGCCCGAGATGGGCGATGTCGAGGATGGGTTCAGCCTGCATGGACGTGCCTCCCCGGGGCCGCCGAGGCGGCCTCCTTCTCTTTTCTCTTCGACTGCGCGTAGGTCTCGTGGCGCTCGGCGATGGCATGGGCGAGTGCGCCGCTGAGGCCGTTCTCCTCCAGCATGCGCGCGACCTCGCGCATCTCCGCGGCGCGGCGGACGCCGTGGCGCTCCACGCGCGTCGGCATGACCTCCAGCACCTTCGCCCAGTCCATGCCCGGATAGGACTTCGACAGGCTGGCGAGGACGCCCGGGAGGACCCCGGTCTTTTCCGTGGCGAGCATCAGGTCGACCATCAGGGCCTCCATGCCCTTGATGACGATGCTGCGGCACAGCTTGGTGGCCGACGCGACGCCGATGCGATCGCTCACCGCCTCGATGACGAAGCCGAGCGGATTGAGCCGGTCCGCCAGTTCCGCCGCACGCGATCCGCCCGCGAGGATGCCGGTGGCGATTCCGGTGCCCGCGACCGGCGCCATGACGGCGAACTCGACGAAGTCCGCGCCGCTGGGCGCGAGCTGCGCCGCCACCTCGCCCTTGCTCGTCGGCGAGACGGAGTTGAGGTCGACGTAGATCTGCCCCGGGGCGAGCACCGGCGCGGCGGCGGCCGCGACCTCGACCGCGCGGTCCGCCGTCACCGCCGAGATCACAACATCACGGCCGCGGCAGGCGTCCGCGAGATCCTTCGTCGCATGCACGCGGTCGGCCGCCGCCGTCGCCAGCAGGGACGGAGCACGCGACGGATCATGGAAGAGGATGTCATGGACGGCGACGTCCTGCCCCTTCGCCGCGAGCTGCCGCGCGAAAAGCTGGCCGACCTCGCCATAACCAATGAATGCCAGCTTCAGTGCCATGTGCCCGTCCCCCGACCGGCCGGCGCGACGCTCAGTCGTCGTCGCGCCATTCCACGTAGGTGAGCCCGGCCTTCGCCAGCGGCTCGCGCATCTTGTAGAGGTCGAGTCCGAGCACGCCGGAGGCGAGCTGCTCGCGCTTCGAACCTTCGTTGGCGACGCGGGCCTCGCCCGCCGCCACCGTCGCCTCGACCTCGCGGCGCGGCACGACGAGGACGCCGTCATCGTCCGCCACGACCACGTCGCCCGGCTTCACCAGCGCGCCGGCGCAGACGACCGGCACGTTGACGGCGCCCAGCGTCGCCTTGACCGTTCCCTTCGCCGAGACGGCGCGGGACCACACGGGGAAGCGCATCTCCGTCAGCGTCTTCACGTCGCGGACACCCGCGTCGATGACGAGGCCGATGCCGCCGCGCGCCATGAGCGAGGTGGCGAGCAGGTCGCCGAACATCCCGTCGGTGTTGTCGGCCGTGACGCCGACGACGAGGATGTCGCCGGGCCGGCACTGCTCGATGGCGACGTGGATCATCCAGTTGTCGCCGGGCTGGGCCAGCACGGTGACGGCGCTGCCTGCGACCTGCGGGCCCGGCCAGATCGGCCGCATGTACGGCTTCATCAGACCGGACCGGCCCATCGCCTCGTGCGCCGTGGCGACGCCGAGTTCGGCGAGACGGCTGACGAGGCCGGCCTCGACCCGCGGGGTGTTGGTGACGACGACGGGCTTCATGCCAGCTCCTCCAGGATCTGCGGGAAGATGCGCTGGTAGGCCTCGCCGTAGGTCATCGCGCGCCCGGAGTTCCGGCCGCCCTGCATGCCCCGGTTGAGGGCGACGCGGGTGTAGTACTCCCAGAGGTGCTTCTGCGCCGCGAGGATCTCGAAGGCCTGCCGCTTCGTCTCCCACACGTCGTCGATGTTGAGGATGACGTTCGGCTTGTAGTTGCACTGCTCGGGCTGGTGCGGTTCGAACAGGAACACCGGCGGGGCGCTGTAGGCGAGGTCGGGGCTCGGCTTGTGGCCCGCCGCCTGCGCGATGATCCGCGCTTCCTGCGCGAACCGCGTCGCCTCCGGATGGTCGACGTTGTAGGGATCCTCGAGCGAGTGCGTGAGCACGAAGGACGGCTTCACCTCGCGATAGACGTCGACGAGGCGGTCGAGCATCTCCGGCGTCGTGCGCAGCGGGTAGTCGCCGGCGTCGAAGAACTCGATCTCCGCACCGAGCAGCGCAGCTGCGCGCTCGGCCTCGTCGCGACGCTGGGCCTTCACCTGCGCGAGGGAGAGGTCTCCCTTCTTCCACGCCCACTGGCTCTCACCGCGCTCGCCATAGGACAGGCAGACGATCTTCATGCGGTAGCCCTTGCGGGCGTGGAGCGCGATCGCCCCGCCGGCCCGCCAGACGAAATCGCCGGGATGGGCGGTGACGACGAGGCCGGTCTTTCCGGTCATGGCAAATCCTCTGATGCTCTAAAGGCGATCCCCGTCGCGAGCGCGCCCGGGACCGCACAGACCCGTGGCCGGTCGTGCCCAAGGGGCAGCAACCGGACCGCGTCATTCATGCGGGGCTGCGCACCGATGCAGCAAATGCTTTGTTTGCCGGTTTTCCTGAACCCGATTCACCAGTGCGGGTTCAGGTGCCCAATCGCCCCGAATTCATGCGACGCATGCATTCGATTCAGCAAAACGCCCAAAGAAAGCAGTTGCTTCACCAGTCCCGTTCCAGCAAGCAACGGTGGCGTCGCCACAGAAGGGCATGCGCCGCATCGGCTTGACGCCGCCGCAGCCGCCCTCCTAGGTAGTGCGCATAAGAAACTTATGTGCGCATAACGCACGCGCAGACGAACGGAGAGCGCCGCAGTGGATCGCGGGCGACCGAGCCCCATCTGAGGGCGGTCGGGCAAGGCAGGGAGGGACGATGCTGACCATTCTGTTCGACGGCATCGCCTACGGCATGCTGCTGTTCGTCCTCGCCTGCGGACTCGCGGTGACGCTGGGGCTGATGAACTTCGTCAACCTGGCCCACGGCGCGTTCGCCATGGCGGGCGGCTACGTCACCGCCATCATGATGAACCGCTTCGGCGTGCCGTTCCTCGCCACCCTGCCCTTCGCGTTCCTCGTCCCGGCGCTGATCGGCGTGCTGCTGGAGCGCACGCTCTACGTGCGACTCTACAAGCGCGACCACCTCGACCAAGTGCTCTTCACCATCGGTCTCGTCTTCATGGCCGTCGCCGCCGTCGACTACACGATGGGCTCGACGCAGCAGCTCATCAACCTGCCGTCATGGCTGCGCGGCCGCGTGGAGATCCTCGGCGTCAAGGTCGGGCTCTACCGCAGCTTCATCATCGCCGTGTGTGGCGTGCTCGTCATCGCGCTGCAGCTGGTCCTGTCCCGGACACGCTTCGGCAGCAGGCTGCGGGCGGCTGTCGACGACCCGCGCGTCGCCGGCGGGCTCGGCATCAACGTGAACCTGATCTTCGGCATCACCTTCGCGGTGGGGTCCGGGCTCGCCGGGCTCGGCGGCGCGCTCGGCGCGGAGATCCTCGGGCTCGACCCGACCTTCCCGCTGAAGTTCATGATCTACTTCCTGATCGTGGTGACCGTCGGCGGGACGACGAGCATCACCGGGCCCTTCGTGGCCTCGCTGCTGCTCGGCATCGCCGACGTCGCCGGCAAGTACTACGTGCCGAGCCTCGGCGCCTTCGTCATCTACACCCTGATGATCGTGGTCCTCGTGCTGCGACCGCAGGGCCTCTTCGCCCGCGCCCGCTGACCGGAGCCCGCCATGCCGAATCCCGCGAGCCTCGTCGACACGGTGGGCCGGGCGCTGACGCGCCAGGGACGCTGGACGATCCCCGAGATCCTCTTCTGGCTGGTGGCCGCGGCGACGTTGTTCCTTATGCCGGGCCGGCACCTGATCCTCAACGAGATCGCGATCATCGGCCTGTTCGCCGTGTCGCTGGACCTGATCCTGGGCTACGCCGGCATCGTCTCGCTCGGCCATGCCGCCTTCTTCGGCCTCGGCGCCTACGTCGCCGGCATTCTGGCCAAGTACGGCTTCGGCGACCCGCTGCTCGGGCTCCTCGCGGGGGCGGTCGCGGCCGCCATCCTGGGCTTTGCCACCAGTTTCCTCGTCATGCGCGGCACCGACCTGACGAAGCTGATGGTGACGCTCGGCGTGGCGCTCGTGCTCGGGGAGGTGGCGAACCAGATGTCGTGGCTCACGGGCGGCGCCGACGGCCTGCAGGGCGTGATGATGCAGCCGATCCTCGGCCGCTTCGAGTTCGACATCTTCGGCACCACCGCCTACGCCTACAGCCTCGTCGTCACCTTCGTCCTCTTCGTCATCGCGCGCCGCATCGTCGCCTCGCCCTTCGGGCTGTCGCTGAGGGCCATCAAGGCGAACCCGCTACGGGCCCGCGCGCTGGGAATCCCGGTCGGCCGCAGGCTCGTCGCCGTCTACACGCTGTCCGCCGCCTATGCCGGCGTCGCCGGCGCCCTGCTCGCTCAGACCACGCAGTTCGTCTCGCTCGACGTGCTGGCCTTCCACCGCTCGGCGGACGTGATGCTGGTGCTCGTCATCGGCGGCGTCGGCTATCTCTACGGCGGCCTCATCGGCGCCGTGGTCTTCAAGGTGCTGCAGGACTTCCTCGCCAACATCACCCCGCAGTACTGGCAGTTCTGGATCGGGCTGATCCTCGTCGTCCTCGTCCTCGCCGGACGCGAGCGCGTAACCGCCAGGGTGCTGGACGCCTGGCGCCGGCTCACGTCGCGCGGCGAGCCGCCCGTCCTCGCCTCAAAGCCGCTGAAGGACGCCTGACATGACCGCGGCCCTCGAGACCCACGGCCTGGTGAAGCGCTTTGGCGGCCTGACGGCGACCGACAACGTCACCTTCCGGCTGGAGAAGGGCGCACGCCACGCGCTCATCGGCCCCAACGGCGCCGGCAAGACCACCTTCATCAACCTGCTGACGGGCGTCCTGGCGCCGTCGGCCGGAACCATCATGCTCGAGGGGCAGGACATCACGCGCCTGCGCTCGGACCTGCGCGTCCGCCGCGGCCTGACGCGGACGTTCCAGATCAACCAGCTCTTCCCGGCGCTGACGCCGCTGGAGACGCTCGGCCTCGCCGTCTCGGAGCGGCTCGGCGGCGGCGCCGACTGGTGGCGGGTCATCGGCACCCGGCGCGACATCATGGGTGACATCGTCGAGATCGCCGAGCGCTTCCGTCTCCTCGACGTGCTGGAGGAGAAGACCGCCAACCTCGCTTACGGCAAGCAGCGCCTGCTGGAGATCGCCGTTGCGTTCGCCTGCAAGCCGCGCGTGCTGCTGCTCGACGAACCCGCGGCGGGCGTGCCGGAGGCGGAGCGCCGGGAGCTGCTCGACACGGTCGCCGCGCTGCCGCGCGACGTCTCGGTCCTGCTGATCGAGCACGACATGGACCTCGTGTTCAGCTTCGCCGACCGCATCTCCGTCCTCGTCAACGGCGCCCTCCTGACGGAGGGGACGGTGAGCGAGATCGCCAATGACCCGCGCGTGCGCGCCGTCTACCTGGGGACGAGCGTCGATGCCTGACCTGCTCAGCCTGCGCAAGCTCACGGCCGGCTACGGCCCGGCAGTCGTCATCCGCGACGTCGACCTCGACCTGCAGGAAGGCCAGTCCATGGCGGTGCTCGGCCGCAACGGGACGGGCAAGACGACGCTGCTCAACACCATCATCGGCGTCACCCAGCGCCATGGCGGCACGATCCGCCTGCGCGACCGCGACATCACGGGGCTGCGGCCGGACCAGCGGGCCGGCGCCGGGATCGGCTGGGTCCCGCAGGAACGCAACATCTTCAAGTCGCTGACGGTGGAGGAAAACCTCACGGCCGTCGCCCGTCCCGGGCCGTGGAGCGTGACGCGCGTGTTCGAGCTCTTCCCCCGCCTGAAGGAACGCCGCACCAACCTTGGCAACCAGCTGTCGGGTGGCGAGCAGCAGATGCTCGCCATCGGCCGCGCCCTCGTGCTGAATCCGGGCCTGATGCTCCTCGACGAGCCGACCGAGGGCCTCGCCCCGATCATCATCGAGGAACTGTTGGCCGCCCTCACCCGCATCACCCGCGGCGAGGGGATGTCCGCGCTGATCGTCGAGCAGCACGCCCACAAGATCCTCGGTGTCACAGACCGCGCCGTGATCCTCGACCGCGGCATGATCGTCCACGCCGCGACGAGCCGTTCGCTGATCGAGGATCCGGGGCCGCTCGAACAGCACCTCGGCGTGACCGGCCGCAGGGAGGCCGCTCACTGAAGCGGGGGAGACCGGGGAATGTCCTGTCCCCCGTTCCCCCGCGCTTCGCTTTGGACTAGGACACGCAGCGGCGCCGGGATCGGCGGCCCCTGAGCATCGGAGTGTGAGCCATGAACCGCACCAAGCCCCCCTTCCGCGCCGACATGGTCGGCAGCCTGCTGCGCACGCTGCCCCTGAAGGAGGCCCGCCAGAAGCGCGAGGAGGGCGCCATCACGGCCGAACAGCTCAGGGCCGTGGAGGACGACGAGATCCGCAAGATCATCCGCAAGCAGGAGGAGATCGGGCTGCAGGCGGTGACCGACGGCGAGTTCCGCCGCGCCTACTGGCACTTCGACTTCCTGGAGCAGCTCGACGGCGTGACCTCGGTGTCGGGCGACAGCGGCATGAACTTCAAGGGCGGCGTGGGCGTGCCCAAGGCGCTGCGGATCACGGGCAGGATCGGCTATTCCGGCCACCCGATGATCGACCACTTCCGCTTCGTAAAGGAGAACACCAGCCGGGTGCCGAAGATGACGATTCCCGGCCCGAGCATGCTGCACTACCGGGGTGGCCGGAAGATGATGAACCCCGGCATCTACGCCGACATGGACGGCTTCTATGCCGACGTCGGCGCCGCCTACAACAAGGCCGTCCACGACTTCTACGGCGCCGGCTGCCGCTACCTGCAGCTCGACGACATCTCCTTCGCCTACCTGTGCGACCCCGACCAGCGGCAGATGCTGCGCGAGCGCGGAGACGATCCCGAGAAGCAGCCGCAGATCTACGCCGGGATGGTGCGCGAGGCGCTCAAGGACAAGCCGTCCGACCTCACCATCACGATGCACCTGTGCCGCGGCAACTTCCGCTCGACCTTCATCGCCTCCGGCGGCTACGAGCCCGTCGCCGACGTGCTGTTCAACGCCATGCCGGTCGACGGCTACTTCATGGAGTGGGACACGGACCGGGCCGGCGGCTTCGAGCCGCTGCGCTTCCTGCCCAAGGGCAAGACCGTCGTCCTCGGCCTCGTCACCTCCAAGACCGGGACGCTCGAAAGCAAGGACGCCATCAAGCGGCGCATCGACGAGGCGTCGAAGTTCGTCGACCTCGACCAGCTCTGCCTGTCGCCGCAGTGCGGCTTTGCCTCGACGCAGGAGGGCAACGTCCTGGCCGAGGAAGAGCAGTGGGCGAAGCTCTCGATGATCGTCGAGGTCGCGAAGGAAGTGTGGGGCTGACGCCCGCTCCTTCGTGTCCGGCTCAAGCACGAACGCCGCGCCCGAAAGCCGCGGCGTTTGCATTCTGGTCCGCCGTCCTCAGGCGCTCTTCGTCACGCGGACGACGGCGTCCGGGCGCTTCGCCACTTCCGGTAGCAGTTCGAGCCCCAGCCCCGGCGCCTGCGGCACCGTGACCTGGCCGTTGCTGACGATGGGCAGTGCCGTCACCAGCTCCGTGTACCAGCCCGTGTAGAAGGCCCGCACCGCCTCCTGGATGAGCGCGTTGCGCGCATGCAGCGAGAAGTGGCACGAGGCCATATAGACCACCGGACCGGTGCAGTCGTGCGGCGCCACCGGGACATGCCACGCCTCCGCCATGCCGGCGATCTTGCGGGCCTCCGAGAGGCCCCCGCACCAGCTGAGGTCGAGCATCACCACGCCGGCGGCGCCCGTCTCCAGGTACTCGCGGAAGGCGTGCGTGTAGGCGAGCGTCTCGGAGGCGCAGACCCACGCCTTGGAATGCTTCGCGTAGTCGACGAGGTCGCGCACGCTGTCGAGGCGGAAGGGATCCTCGTGCCAGTAGGTGTCGAACTCGGCGAGGCGCTCGGCCAGCCGCTTGGCCATGGGCACGCTCCACAGCGAGTGGAACTCGACCATGATGTCCATCTTGTCGCCCACCGCCTTGCGGATCTTGCGGAAGGGCTCCAGCGCCGTGCGCAGCTCGTCGGCCGTGATGTCGAGCCCGCCGCTGCGCTCGGCGGCGATGTCGAACGGCCAGATTTTCATGCCCGTCACGCCCTGCTCCAGCAGGGAGTGGGCGAGTTCGTCGGCCCGGTAGAGAAAGGCCTCGAGGTCCTCGTAGGGCCCCTCCGTCGCGCCCACGTGCCAGTTCTCGCTCGTCTGCGCGCGGTTGTCGCGGACGTAGAGATAGCCCGCGCAGGTGTTGTAGACGCGGATCGAATCCCGCGACTTGCCGCCCAGCGCAATGCACACCGGCTGGCCGATGGCCTTGCCGAAGATGTCCCACAGGGCGAGGTCGACGGCGGAGTTGCCGCGCGTCTCGACGCCCGCCGCGCCCCACCCGAGATAGTTGGAGAGCGAGCGGTTGCGCGCCTCGATCTGCATCGGGTCGGTGCCGATGAGCTTCGGCGCGACCCGGTCGTGGAGGTAGGCCTCGACGGCCGTCGGCTCGAAGAAGGTCTCGCCGAGGCCGACGAGCCCCTCGTCCGTGTGCAGCCGCACCCAGATCAGGTTGGCGAACTCCTTGACCCGGATCGTCTCGACCGCCGTGATCTTCATCGGGGGAGTCCCTCCTGCCGGATGTCGGCGGGCCTCAGGCCCGGCCCTTGGCCTTCTTCCACGCCTCGTACTCCCCGCGTGCATCATCGTGCAGCGGGTAGTAGCGGCGCAGGTCGCCGCCCTTCGACAGCATCTCGCGGGAGAAGTCCTCCCACTCGTGATGCCTGTTGGCCTCGTCGATGCAGCGCTCGGCCAGCGCCACCGGGACCACCACGGCGCCATCGTCGTCGGCGACGATGATGTCGCCGGGGATGACGGTGACGCCGCCGACCGCCACCGCCTCGTTGACCGAGAACGGCATCAGCTCGACCTGCGTGTGGAAGTTCGGCGTCACGCCGCGGATCCACAACGCCAGGTCGAGGTCCTTCGCGTTCGGCCAGTCGCGGATGCAGCCGTCGATGACGAGGCCAGACCCGCCACGGCCCTTGAAGTAGGTGAGCATCATCTCGCCGAACACGCCGGCGCGCATGTCTCCCCGGGCGTCGACGACGACCATGTCGCCAGGCTTCACGTGGTAGAGCACGTGGCGGTGCAGCTGCTTCTCGGGATCGTTGTACTCGCCGTCGCCGTAGAGGTCCTCGCGCTTGGGCATGAACTTCAGCGTCAGCGCGGGCCCGGCTGCCACCTTGCCCTTGTTCCACGCGACGGGCCCGGTGATGTGGGCGTTGCGCACGCCCATCCGGTAGAGCGTCCCGGTGATGGTCGCAGTCCCGATGGCGCGCAGCTTGTCGACGACCGCCTGCGGCGGGCGGGCGATGTCCCTGGTCTCGATCATGATCGTGTCCTCGTGGCGAAGCGGATGGCGGATCAGGCGGGCGGGAGGGCCTGCCCGGTCTCGCCGTCAAAGAGATGCAGCTTGTCCTGGTCGAGCACGGCGTGGACCGTCTCGTTGGGGGAGAGTTTCACGTGCGGGGGGACGCTGACGACGATCGTCGTGTCGCCGATGACGACGTGCACGAAGGTGATGTCGCCGGTCGGCTCCACCGTGTAGACGACGCCGGGAATGCTTCCGGGCTCGGGCGCCGACGCCAGCCGGATCGTGCTGTGGCGGGCGCCGAAGATGACCGACCGCGACGGCGCCGCCAGTGCCTTGCGGGCATTGGCGGGAGACAGCGGCACGCGCCAGCCGTCCTTGCCGACGATGGCAGCCTGCCCGCCCTCGGCGGCGATCTCCGCCTTGACGAGGTTCATCGCCGGGCTGCCGACGAAGCCGGCCACGAAGGTGTTCACCGGCTTCTCGAAGACGATCTCCGGCCGGTCGTACTGCTGCAGGAACCCGCCGTTCATCACCGCCATCTTGTCGGCCATGGTCACGGCCTCGAGCTGGTCATGCGTGACGTAGATCACGGTGGCGTTGAGGTCCTGGTGGAAGCGCTTGAGTTCGGCGCGCATCTGCACGCGCAGCTTGGCGTCGAGGTTCGACAGCGGCTCGTCCATCAGGAAGACCTTGGGGTCACGCACCAGCGCCCGGCCCAGCGCGACGCGCTGCTGCTGGCCGCCCGAGAGTTCGCGCGGCCGCCGCTCGAGCAGGTGCGTGATGTCGAGGACGCGGGCGGCCTCCTTGATCTTCCGGTCGATCTCGTCCTTCGGCGTCTTCCGCATCTGCAGCGGGAAGGCGAGGTTCTTGTAGACGCTCTTGTTTGGATAGAGCGCGTAGTTCTGGAACACCATGGCGATGTCCCGGTCCTTCGGGTCGAGGTCATTGACCTGGCGGTCGCCGATGTGGATCTCCCCACCCGTGATTTCGATGAGGCCGGCGACGAGGTTCAGCGTCGTCGTCTTGCCGCAGCCCGACGGTCCCACGAGGGCCACGAACTCACCGTCCTCGATCGTCAGCGAGACGTTGTTGACGGCCGTATAGCTGCCGTAGGTCTTCACCACGTCCCGCAGTCTCACCTGTGCCATGCGTCGTCCATCCTCGGGGCGTGTCGTTGCGGGGGAGAGAGCGTGCTCACGACTTCACGGCGCCTTCCGTGAGCGCCTTCACGAAGTACTTCTGCAGCACGAGGAACAGCGCCACGACGGGCACGCTCATGATGAAGGAGGCGGCCATCAGGCCCGGCCAGTTGGTGGCGTACTCCGCGAAGAAGCGCTGCAGGCCGACCGGCAGCGTCAGCTTCGACTTGTCGTTGAGGAAGGTGAGCGCGTAGACGTACTCGTTCCAGGCCATGATGAACGAGTAGATCGCCGTCGCGATGATGCCCGGCGAGGACAGCGGCATGACGATCAGCAGGAACGCCTGGAAGCGCGTCGCCCCGTCGATGCGCGCGGCCTGCTCGAGTTGCGGCGGGATGTTGTCGTAGAAGCCCTTCAGCAGCCAGATCGAGAGCGGCAGGCCGAAGGTGAGGTAGGTCAGGATCAGCGAGAACTGCGTGTTCACCAGCCCCAGCCACCGCATCATGATGAAGAGCGGCATCAGGAACACGACCGCCGGGAACATGTTGCGCAGCAGGACCGAGTAGAAGAGCAGGTTGCGGCCCGGGAACCGGAATCGCGAGAAGGCGTAGGCCGCCGGCACCGCCACCACCACGCCGAGCACGGTGGACGCGAAGGACACCCACAGGCTGTTGGCCATGTAGCGCAGGAACTCGCGCCCGACCTCGCTGGTCGGCAGCAGCAGGCGCGCGTACTCGCCCAGAGTCGGGTGGCGCGGCCACCACTCGGGCGGGTACTGGACCGCCGCGAACTGGGTCTTGATGGACGTGATGAACATCCACGTCATCGGCAGCAGCGAGAACAGCGTCAGCACGACGAGGAAAACGTTTCCCGCCACGACCCAGGGGTCGCGGCGCTTGCGGCGCACGACGGGGTCGAGGCTATGGCCGTGGCCGGCGTCGGCGTGAGCGCTCATGCGGGGTTCCTCTCGTCGCCGCGCGTGAGCGCCTTCACGTAGAAGTAGCCGAGCGCCATCATCACGATGAACAGGATCACCGAGTAGGCTGAGGCGAGCCCGAAGCGGATGCGGCCGAAGGCGATCTGGTAGATGTGCGTGATCCAGATCTCCGACGCGCCGGCGGGACCGCCGCCCGTCATGATCCACGGCAGCGTGAAGCTGTTCAGGTTCGTCACCAGCAGCAGCAGCACCGTCACCACCGCCACGCTCTTCACGTGCGGCAGCGTGACGTGCCAGAAGCGTTGCACGGCGTTGGCCCCGTCCACCTGCGCGGCGCGCAGCAGTTGCTCGGGGACCGTCTGCAGGCCGGCCAGCATCATGATCATGGCGAAGGGGAATTCCTTCCACACGTTGACCACGATGAGGGAGGCCATGACGTTGGTGCGGTCGTCGAGGAAATTGATCGGCCGCTCGGTGAGACCCGCCTGCACCGACAGCGCGCCGATGACGCCGAAGTCGGAGTGGTAGATCCAGCGCCAGATGTAGGCGGCGGCGACCGCGCTGATGACATACGGCACGAGCAGCGTGCCCCGGAGCAGGCCGCGGCCGAGGAAGACGCGGTTGAGCGCGAGCGCGGCCGCGAAGCCGATGACGAAGGCAAGTCCCGTTGACCAGATCGTCCAGACCCAGGTGTTCCACGTCGCCTCGTGCACGCTCTCGGCGGTGAGAACGGTGCCGTAGTTCTTCAGGCCGACGAAGATCTTCTCCTCGAGCGCGAGGTTCGGGGGCGTCGAGAAGAACGAGAGGTAGACCGTGTAGTAGACCGGGTAGGCGATGACGAGCAGCATCACGCCGATGGACGGCAGCACGTACATGTAGTCGTGCCGATGCTTCCAGATGCGCCGCATCAGGCCCGGGCGCTTGGCGCGGACGGCGGAGGGTGGCGCCGTCACCCCCTGCGCGGAGGCGGAATGCGTGCTGTTGGTACCGGCGAGGGTCACGCCGCGGCCTCCGGGCGATGCGACTGCGCCCGCCGCGGGCCGGGGCGGGCCGTGGGCCGGGGCGTTCGTCGGGGCGAACGGGAGAGGGGGACGGGCCCGGCCACGCGGCCGGGCCCGCAACGACGGGCTCAGAGCTCGCTGAGCAGGTCCTTGATCTTCTTGGCGGCGTCGTCGGCCGCCTGCGCCACCGTCATCTTCTGGGTGAGCGCGTTCTGCAGCATGTTCGGGACGATGATGTTCATGATCTCGGTCGCCTGCGGCACCACCGGGAACGGAATGCCGTTCGGCAGCATCGACGTGGTGACGTCGAGGAACTTGATCGTCTCGATGCGCTCCTTCATCCACTTCGTCCGGAAGCCGCGGACGTTGCCGGGGTTGGAGCTGACCCAGGCCATCTTGGTCGACCACTCCGGCCCCGTCGCGAAGGCGATGATCGCCTTGGCGGCGTTGACGTCGAGTCCGCCGTCGACGAGGTCGGGGCGGAAGACGTGGGCGTTGGAGCCGCCGAACACCACGGCGCGGCGGGCCGGTCCCATCGGGATCAGGCCGTAGCGCATGTTCGCGACGACAGCGTCGGCGGTCTTCTTGTCCTCGCCGGTCGCCTTCTTGGCCCGGTCGAGCATCACGGCGTACTCGCTCGGATGCGCGATCATCATCGCCAGGTTGCCGGCGATGAAGGGGTCCTGGTTCTCGTTCTGCGTGTTGGTCAGCGCCGAGGTCGGCACGGACTTGTCACGCACGTACATGTCGTAGGACGCCTGCAGGGCGCGCTTCGAGCCCTCGTTGTTGACGAAGACCGACTTGTAGGTCGGGTTGGCCTCCGCCTCGTCGAGCGCGCCGCCGCCGTAGGCCCACAGCTGCGGCATGAAGCGGAACGGCGTGTTGCCGGCATTGACGCGGGCCACCATGCCGTAGCCGTTCTTTCCGGTCTTCTCCTTGATCTGCTTCGAATAGGCGACGAGGTCGTCCCAGGTCTTCGGCGGCGACTCGGGATCGAGTCCGGCATCCTTGAAGATCCCGGCATTCCAGATGAGCGCCATCGTTTCGTTGTTGGTGGGCACGCCGTAGGTCTTGCCCTTCCACGTGACCGACTTGAGAGCGCCCGGCCAGAACTCGTCGCGGCCGTAGCCGACCGACTCCGGCCCGAACTCCATCAGCTGGTTCTTCGCGGCGAACTCGACGCCCGCGAGGATCGGCAGGCGCACGACCATCGGCGCGGCCTTGCCGATCGCCGCCGTGCGCAGCTTGTCGATCA
Organism: Alsobacter sp. R-9; assembly: GCF_054612375.1. Lineage (NCBI taxonomy): Bacteria > Pseudomonadati > Pseudomonadota > Alphaproteobacteria > Hyphomicrobiales > Alsobacteraceae > Alsobacter > Alsobacter sp. R-9. The sequence goes on from NZ_JBTSWJ010000014.1 coordinate 141,289, forward strand.
TCTCGTTGTAGTTGAGGTTGAGCGCGGTGACCTGGATGTTCGGGTACATCTCCTTGAACGCCTTCCAGAACTGGGCGTCCAGGTCGTGCTCGATCTGCGGCGAGGCCTGCGTCGGGCCGAAGTACCAGTAGGTCAGGCGGCCCTTGTAGTCCTTCGGAACCACGCGGTAGCACTCGGCCGCGGTATCGGGGTTCTCGGTGCCGGCGATGCTCTTGATGTACTCCGGCGTCCACTTCGTCGGGTCGACGCCGGTCTTGCTGGCCTGCGCATGCGCGCGTCCCGCGAAGCCGGCGGCGGCGGCCGCGCCGGCGGTCATGGCCATGAAGGTGCGGCGATCGACGGGGCTGGCGAACGGCCCCTTGTCCTTGGACTTCGTCATGTCTTCCTCCGTTTCGTGTCGATCTTCGCCGGCTTGTGCCGGTCATGGGGCCCTTCGGGCCGATCAATCGTGATGATCACACTGAAGTGGCAGGCTGGCGAGCGGCCAATGGCCGCCCCCGTCAGTCGAAGAAGCCCCTGTCCTCCTCGGCCAGGTAGCGGCGGGCGCGCTCGGCATTGATCTCGACGCCCATGCCCGGGGTGTCCCACACCTCGATCATGCCATCCTTGACGATCGGGTTGGGGAGGCCGTCGACGATGTCGTACCACCAGGCCGGGTCGCCGGCCGGCAGTTCGAACGCGATGAAGTTGGACGGCATGGTCGCGCTCACCTGCACCAGCGCCGCGAGGCCGAGGAGGCCGTTGCCGGTGCCGTGCGGCGCCATCATCACGCCGTGCAGATCGGCGTATTCCGCGATCCACTTGATCTCGGCGAGGCCGCCGACGTCGCACGGGTCGGGACCGACCACGCGGACCGCCTGCTTCTCGATGAGGTCCTTGAAGTTCTGCCGCAGGTAGATCTGCTCGCCCGTGTGGATGGGCGTCGATGTCGACGCGGTCAGGTCGCGGTACACGTCCGCGTTGACGTAGGGGACGTAGTCGCCCGTCAGCATGTCCTCGAGCCACATCAGGTGGTGCTTCTCGACCGCCCGGGCGAAGCGGATCGCATCCTGCAGCACCCAGCCGGGGCCGCAGTCGAGCGCGAGGCCGACCTTGTCGCCCAGCGCCTCCTTCATCGCCGCCACGCAGTCGAGCGTGTAGGCATAGCCGCGCTCGGTCATGAGCCCGCGGTCGAGCGCGCCATGGAACGGGCTGGGCGACACCTCGCCGTAGAAGTAGTCGGGAAACTCCCGCTTCATCGGGCTGTGGAACGAGATGCCCTGCTTGACGATGGTGAACCCCTCGGGAAGCGCCATCATCCGCTTCATCTCGGCGGCGTAGTCCTCGGGGCGGAAGCTGGTCATCGGCACGCGCAGCGCGCCGTTGTAGACGCGCACCTTGTCGCGCACCTTGCCGCCGAGGAGCTTGTGGACCGGGAGCCCGGCCGCCTTGCCGGCGATGTCCCACAGCGCCATCTCGATCACGCTGATCGCGCTGCCGTAGGGCTTGAACGCGCCGCGCTGGCGGATCTTCAGCATGCACTTCTCGACGAGGGTTGGGTCCTCGCCGATCAGCGCGTCACGGAACTGCAGGATGAACGGCTTCAGGTAGGGCTTGTACTGCTCGACCTCGCCGTATCCGCTGATCCCCTCGTCCGTCACGATGCGCACGATCGGATTCTTCCCGATGACGGCGCACTTCACGTCGACGATCTTCATCCCCGCGTCTCTCCCCGACAGGCGGGCCTTTCCGGCCCTGCCTCGCAGGCGTCAGCGGCGATGCGGCGGCATGGTCGCGAGCCGCCCGGGGGTCCCGAGGGATGGTCCGGCCGGCCGCCAACGGGGGCGGACGCGCCGAAGGATCGAACGAGGCCTGCGGGTGACCGGCGTAGCGCCGGACGTCGTGAGAGCCTGCTTGATGCGTTACCCCAACAGGATTAAGTCTGATGTATGGGGGTGTCAACGGCCTGCTGAGTAGCGCACCTCACGCCCGGCCGGGCGACCCGGAAGCTTGACGATCGACAGGCGGCTCGGCAGCGCGGAGGCCGACGACCATGACCCAGCTCTCGCGCGGCGCGGTGAAGGACATCGTCGACCGGATCGGCTCGGACATCGTCTCCGGCACGATCGAGCAGGGAGCCATCCTTCCCAAGGAGGAGGAACTCGCCGCGTCCTACGGCGTCGGCCGCAGCACGCTCCGCGAGGCGGTGAAGGTGCTCTCGGGCAAGGGCCTCGTGCGGACGGCCCGACGGTTCGGGTCGCAGGTCTGCACGTCCGACGAGTGGAACTTCCTCGATCCCGACGTCCTCGGCTGGTACGCGGCAGCCCCGGTCAATGTCCCGGGGCTGATCCTTTCGATGATCGAGTTGCGCAGCGCCATCGAACCCGCCGCGGCCGGTCTCGCGGCAGCTAGGGCAAATCCGCGGGAGGCTGCGGCCATCATGCGCCACGCCGAGGCCCTCATGGCGAGCACGCGCGCAGTCGACCCCGCTTCCGCCTTCGAGCACGACATCGCCTTCCACATCGGCATCCTGCAGGCCACCCACAACGTGTTGTTTCGGGGGCTGTCGTCGTCCTACGAGGTGCTGCTGCGCGCCCAGTACCGCGCGGCGGAACCGCTGGTGTGGGGCGAGGCGCGGTACCGCCCTGACGACAAGCACATCCTGCTTGCCGACGCGATCGTCGCCCGCGATCCGGCCCGCGCCACGAGGGTGGCAAACGACATGATGCTCGTCATGCGTGACACCACCGAGCACATGGCGCGCCAGCTGGGCGTCGAGCCGGACCGGGTCCGGAGCGGCGGCCGCAGGGCCTCGCCCGCCGCCGTCGCCCAGCGGGGCTGAGGTCAGGCGGCGAGAGCCAGCTCAAGCACGTCCAGGCCCTCGTCGATGACGCTGTCCTCGGCCGTCAGCGGCACGAGGATGCGGATCGTGTTGGCATTGGTGCCGCAGGAGAGCAGGATCAGCCCATTCTCGTAGGCCTTGCGCACGACCTCCTTCGTCCGCGCCGCGTCAGGCTCGCGTCCGGCGCGGTCGCGCACGATGTCGAAGGCGATCATCGCGCCGGGGCCACGGACATCCGCGATGGCGACGAGGTCGTTGCGCGCCTTCGCCGTCTCGAGCCATCCCTTCAGCCGGGCGCCGATCGCGTTCGCACGCTCGAGCAGGCGCTCCTCCTCGAACACGTCGAGCACCGCCAGCGCTGCGGCGCAGGCGAGCGGATTGCCGGCGTAGGTGCCGCCGAGGCCGCCCGGCTCCGCCGCGTCCATGATGGCGGCCTTGCCGATCACGCCGGAAAGCGGGAAGCCGCCGGCGAGGCTCTTGGCCACGCAGATCAGGTCGGGGGCGACGTCGTAGTGCTCCATCGCGAACATGGTGCCCGTGCGCCCGAAGCCGGTCTGCACCTCGTCGGCGATGAGCACGATGCCGTGCTCGTCGCACACGCGGCGCAGCGCCCTCATGAGGGCCTCCGGGGCAGGATGGAAACCGCCTTCGCCCTGGACGGGCTCGATGATGATCGCGGCGATGCGCGACGGATCCGCATCGGCCTTGAAGATGAAGTCGAGGTACTTCAGAGCATCATCGACGGAGATTCCGTTCTGGTCGGTCGGGAACGGCACGTGCCAGACTTCCGGCATCGCCGGCCCGAGACCCTTCTTGTAGGGCACGACCTTGCCGGTGAGCGCCGAGGCCATGACGGTGCGTCCGTGGAACGCGCCGGTGAAGGCGATGACGCCCGAGCGCCCCGTGGCGGCCCGCGCGATCTTCACCGCGTTCTCGGTTGCTTCGGCGCCGGTGGTGAAGAACGCCGTCTTGGCGGAGCCGCCGACCGGCGCGAGCGCGTTGAGCCGCTCCGCGAGTTCGATGTAGGGCTCGTACATCACCACCTGGAAGCAGGTGTGGGTGAAGCGCTCCATCTGCTCCTTCACGGCCGCGATCACCTTGGGGTGGCAATGCCCGGTGTTGAGCACGGCGATGCCGCCGGCGAAGTCGATGTAGCGGCGGCCCTCGACGTCCCACAACTCGGCGTTGCGGGCGCGGGAGGCGGAGAGCGGCGTGACGTGGCCGATGCCGCGGACGACGGCGGCCTGGCGGCGGGCATGGAGCTCGGCATTGGTGGACATGGGAACGTCTCCAGATGATGGCGGAGACTGCTCCTTGCCCGGCGCCGCAACAATCAGCTTGTGCGCCCGACTGATGCATCCAGTGCAGCAGTCATGACGGACCCAGCACGTCCTTCAGCCATGACCGCAGCGTGACCATGGCGCGGTCGCGCCAGTGGCCGGCGGGCCCGACGAGGTAGTAGGCGCCCATGGGCGACGAGGGCGGCAGCGCATCCACGAGCCGCCCCGCGGCAAGGTCCTCCTCGACGAGCAGCCCGTTGGCGAGCGCGACGCCCTGCCCCAGGCGGGCCGCCTCGATGGCGAGGTGCGCATGCCACAGCCTCGGTCCCTTCAGCGGCGGCACCGGCGCGACACCCTGCGCGCGCAGCCAGTCCTCCCACTGCCGCGTCGACTCCTCGTGGACGAGGGGCAGGCCGAGCAGGTCTTCGGCCCGCGCGATCCTGTAGCGGGCAACGAAGGACGGGCTCGCCACGGCATGCACGGCCGGCTCTGCCAGACGCTCGGCACGACGGTTGGCAACCGGCTCGAACGCGGGGAGATACACGATCTCCGCGTCGGCCTCGCCCCGGTCGAAATCGGGCCGGGAGAGCGTCGGTTGCAGCACGACCTCGAGCGTGCGCAGCCGCCGCTGCAGGTCGGGCAGGCGGGGCAGCAGGCGGCGGTTGGCGAGGCCCGGGATGCACCAGATGACGAGGCTGTCGCGAGCGCGGGGCCGCGCCTCCTCGACTGCCCGCCGCAGGAGGTCGAAACCCTGCGACAAGGTCGCGTGGAAGCGCAGGCCGTCTTCGGTGAGGACGACACCCCTGCCCTGCGGGCTGACGAGGTCGACGCCGAGATCGGCCTGCAGGTTGTGCAGGTGCCGCGAGACGACCGTCGGACTGATGCCGAGTTCCTCCCCCGCCGCCCGCAGGCTGCCCGTGCGGCCGACGGCCTCGAACGCACGCAGCGCACTCAGGGATGGCAGGCGGGTCATGCGGCGTCAGGAACTCGCGGGGCCGTTGCCGCAAGTGTGACGGCCCGCCGCGGGGGATCAAGCACCTTGATCGCTCCGGCGGGCCAACCTGTCGTCAATAGGACCGCGGCAGCCCGAGCACGTGCTCGGCGAGATAGGAGAGGATGAGGTTCGTGGAGATCGGCGCCACCTGGTAGAGGCGGGTCTCGCGGAACTTGCGCTCGACGTCGAACTCCTCCGCGAAGCCGAACCCGCCATGCGTCTGGATGCAGGCGTTCGCGGCCTCGAAGGAGGCATCGGCGGCGAGCATCTTCGCCATGTTCGCCTCGGGGCCCGGATTGTGCCCCGCTTCGTAGAGCCGCAGCGCCTCCTGCACCATCAGCTCGGCCGCCCGCATGTTCGCGTAGGCCTTCGCGATCGGGAACTGGATGCCCTGGTTCTGGCCGATGGGCCGCCCGAACACGTGGCGGTCCCGCGCATAGCCCGTTGCCTTGGCGATGAACCACTTGGCGTCGCCCACGCACTCGGCGGCAATGAGGATCCGCTCGGCGTTCATGCCCGAGAGGATGTAGCGGAAGCCCTTGCCTTCATCGCCGATCAGGTTCTCGGCCGGCACCCTGAGGTTGTCGAAGAAGATCTCGGTGGTGGAGTGGTTCATCATCGTCCGGATGGGCCGGATCGTGAGCCCTTTGCCCAGCGCCTCGCGCATGTCGACGAGCAGAACGGAGAGTCCGTCCGTGCGCTTCATCCCCTCGGCGAGCGGTGTCGTGCGGGCGAGGAGCAGCATCAGGTCGGAGTGCTCGGCGCGGCTCGTCCAGATCTTCTGGCCGTTGACGAAGTAGTGGTCGCCGTCCCGACGCGCGGTGGTGCGCAGCGACGCCGTGTCCGTGCCGCTCGTCGGCTCGGTCACGCCGAAGGCCTGCAGGCGCAGCTTGCCCTCCGCGATCAGCGGCAGGTAGCGCTGCTTCTGCTCCTCGGACCCGTGCCGCAGCACGGTCCCCATCGTGTACATCTGCGCGTGGCAGGCGCCGCCGTTGCAGCCGGCCCGCTGGATTTCCTCCAGCACCGCCGCCGCCGCCGAGAGCGGCAGGCCCGAGCCGCCGTACTCCTCGGGAATGAGGATCGACAGGTACCCCGCCTCGGTCAGCGCCTGCACGAACGCCGTCGGATAGGCCATGCGCCGGTCGAGATCGCGCCAGTACTCGCCGGGAAAGCGGGCGCACAGCTTCGCCACCGCCTCGCGGATCTCGGGGTGGGACGGCGTCGTCGCAGGGTCCATCGTCGGCTTTCCTCCGGTGTTTCTCGCGTCATCGGCGTGAGGGCCGCGCGCGGGCGACACTCTGCCCTGCGGCGGCGGCTCCGTGAACAGGGTGCAGGGGTTGGCCGTTATGCGCGGCGGGCAGTCGAGGCGGCCGGCCTCAGGCGGCGCTCCGGCGGATCAGCGCCATGCGCAGGCACTCGCACACCACCTCGTCGCGCTGGTTCAGCGCCCGGTGGCGGAACGTCACGATCCCCGCGTCCGGCCGCGAGTTCGACGGCCGGAGAGCGACGATGTCCGTCTCGATGCGCAGCGTGTCGCCGATGAAGACGGGCTTCGGCATGACCAGCTTGTCATAGCCGAGGTTCGCGATCAGCGTGCCCAGCGTCGTCTCCGCCACCGAGATGCCGACCATCAGGGCGAAGGTGAAGGTGCCGTTGACGACGATGCGCCCGAACTCCGTCTGCGCGGCATATTCGGCGTCGAGATGCAGCGGCTGCGGGTTGTGCGTCAGCGCGCTCAGCAGAAGGTTGTCGGTCTCGGTCACCGTGCGCCGGATCGGATGCTCGATCCTGTCGCCCACGGCCCACTGGTCGAAATAGCGGCCTGTGATCATCGAGCCCCCCGACGCGGTGCTGGTGGCCCTCTTCGTAAGGGGTACGGACGGTATGTTTCAACCGCTCCTGCGCCCTGAGGGCTCACTCGACCTTCCAGCGGTAGCTCCACGTTTCGGTCAGTGGCTTGCCGCCGGAACGCAGGTCGACTTCCATGTAGATCGTGTCGTTGGGAATGCCCTTCACGTCCAGCACGGCCCGGAAGCCACCGGACTGCGGGTTCGGGATGACGAACGACCGGATGGTCTTGCCGCCGCGCACGACGGCCTGGAGGCTCACGGCATCCGGCGTGGGAAGCAGGCTGGAGAGGGTGCCCCCGGAAAAGTCGATGAGGAAGCGCCGGGAGCCGTGGTGCTTCTGCTCCCGCCACGCGCCGAGCGCGCCCACAGGCGCGTTGAACGTGTGCGCCACCTGACCGAGCGGCACCATCGCCGCGAAGTCGAGCCCGGCCGAGATGGTGTACTCGAACACCCGGGGCCGGCCCGGCTCGAGCGGCTCGTCCGGCAACCATGCCGCCACGATGTTGTCGGCCGTCTCGTCCCGCGTAGCGAGCTCGATGAGTTCGAGGCGGCCCTTGCCCCAGTCCCCGCGCGGCTCGATCCAGTAGCTCGGCCGCGACTGGTAGGCGAGGTCGATGTCCTGGTAGCTGGTGAAGCTGCGATCCCGCTGCATCAGCCCGAAGCCGCGGATGTTCGTCGTGTGGAACGGACTGACCTCCTGGATCTGGGGGTTGCGCAGGGGCCGCCAGACCCACCGCCCGTCATCGAGACGCATCTGCAGACCATCCGAGTCGTGCATCTCGGGCCGGTAGTCGTCGTAGCGGTTGCGGTCGTTGTAGTGCCGGTCGTTCTCGCCGATGAAGAACATGGAAGTCAGCGGCGCGATGCCGACGTCCTCGACCTTCTGGCGCGCGAACAGGGCCACGCGGACGTCGAGGCGCGTCACCGCACCTGGACGCAGGGTGAAGGTGTAGGCGCCCGTGAGCGAGGGACTGTCGAGCAGGGCGTAGAAGTCCAGCCGATCCTGCGCCGGGTCGGCTGCGCGCTCGGGGATCCGGAACCAGAACTCCCGGAAGAACGGGAACTCCTCGTTGTTGTCGAGCCGGCCGCTGCCGATCGACAGGCCCCGCGCCGACAGGCCGTAGACCTGGCCGCGCCCGAGCAGGCGGAAATAGCTCGCACCGAGGAACGAGATCAGTTCGTCGAACACGCCGGGCTTGTTGAGCGGGTAGTTCACCCGCCAGCCGGCATAGCCGAGGTCCGGCGGCAGCGGCGGATCGAAGACATGCTGGCCATAGTCGAAATCCGTCGCCGAATAGGGGATCGGCGAAGCCATGTCGCGATCGACGATGTTGAGCCGGACCGGCCGCTTGAAGAGATGGCCCAGGTGAAACGCCTGCAGCCGGAATCGACCGCCATCATCGTGGAACAGCGACGCGCCGCTGCGGAATCGAATCTCCCGCCAGGCGTCCCAATCCAGCGCATTGATCGAGGGAGGAACGCGACGGCCCGGAGGCTCGTGGGGGCGCAGCGCGAGGCGGCTGGCGCGATCCTCGACCACCGCATGGCCAAACCAGCGGGCCGCGAACAAGTTGTTGATGTCGGCCAGCCCGGCCCGCGGCATCAGTGCGAGCAGCGAGCCGGCGACGGCGGATCGCCTCGTGAGCTTCATGGTCCCCCGACCGCGCGAATCGCTTCCTATACCTGCCGACAGGTTATACCGGCAAAGCTCTGGTCCGGTTAACGTACAAGCCACGGCTGTGGATGGATCGGCCCGCCGTTCGCTCGCCGGTTGATCGCTTCGTCCGGAGGCGTCCGCGTGTCGTTCAGCCGCCCGGCTGGCACGCGTCGCCGGGGTCAGAACGTCGGAAACAGCGCCTGCAACTGGAAGCGCAGGGTCCACGTCGCGGCGTCGTTGGGACGCACGACGTTGTAGAACGCCTGCACCTGCGCGTTGATCGGCAGCTTGTCGACCTTGAAGAGCCGGCCGAAGCCGCCGCCGACCGGCACGGTCCACTGGTCGCCCGATGTTGCAAGCCAGTTGGACGTCACCACCGGCGAGCTGGTCAGGTACCAGCCGTCAGGCAGGTTGAAGTTCAGAAACGGCTGCACCAGCATCTGGTTGACGCGCTGGTTCTGCGTCCCTGCCCAGATGTTGTTCACGAGAACGCCGTAGACCCAGGGACCGTCGATCCGCAGCGCGACGGCGCTGGGGCCGCCGCCCCACTTGTTGACGCCCAGCACCTTGTCCGTCGCGGTGGGCAGCCACAGCACCGGTCCGACGCCCCAGATGATCTTGCCCGGCTCGGCCGGGGACAGGAAGAAGCTCGGCTGGATGTTGCCGAGCCCCGTGGCGCCGTCGAGCGTCGGCGAGACACGCGGCTGCCAGATGACCGGGGTCACCCAGCGCGTGATCAGGTTCCAGTCCGGCGTGATCTTGAACGGCACGACCGGCTGGATGTTCAGCACGTTCTGCGGCCGGCTGTAGGGCCCGGAGTTGAAGTTGGTGTCGTTCTGGAACGGCAGGCTGATGAGGTTGGCGACGGGGTTCTGCGCCGCCTCGCGCAACTTTTCGACAGACGTGGCAGCCCCGGCCGCAAGGTCCTTCACCTCGGGTGCCGGCGATGTCGGCGCCACGGCGGCGGGCTTGGCAGCGGGCTTCCTCGTGCTCTTCTGCGGAGTCGCCGCGCTGGCCGCCGCTGACCCCAGGGTCGCAAGCACAATCGCGCAAAGGACCATCAACTTCGCCATCACGCCCCTCCAACGTCGCGAGCGGCAGATGATAGCTTGAGCTGAACAGGACCGAGTTTCGTATAGCGGTCAACGAATGTGGTGCTCCGGTCATACGTCGGACGAATCGCGACGTCCCTCCGGCGCGCGAAGAACGGCGCGGAGGTGACCGAGCCGCTGCCGGGCTGATGAAGACGACGGAAGACGGTGGAGGCAGTCTGGGCCGTCGACGAGGCGTGCGTGACGGCCCGTCAGGCAAGGGCGGCGGAGGCGGGACGTCTGATCCTGCCTCCGCAATGGGTCAGTAGCAGGGGGGATAGGGGTAGTAGCCGCAGGGAGGCGGCGGATAGTACGGGCGGGCCGCCGCTGCGGCTGTCGCCCCGACCACGGCCCCGGCGGCAAGCCCGGCTGCGGCCGCTCCGTACCCGTAGGCCGGGTGGGCGTACCACGCCCCGTGGTAGACGGGCGCGTGCCAGTAGGCGCCACCCCGCCACGCACCACCGTAGCCGCCGAAATGGGCGACGCCGCCGCCATAGGGGCCGCGGACGGCCCACGCGTCGATGAAGACCGCCACCGGGCCGCCGGCCGTGAGCGTCCCCTCGAGCACCGAGACGTCGAAGGTGAGGGTCGAACCGTCGAGCTTCGGCGCCTTCAGCACGACGACGACATCCGAAACCTCGCCGGGGTTGGCGCCCAGCACGGAGACAGTCGCGTTGGGGGGATCCTTGGCAAAGCTGTCCTTGCCTTCGTCCCACTGCATCAGGAACTGCTTGATGGTCTCGTGGCCGGCCGCGCGCACCGGGCGGTCCGCGAAGACGATGGTGTTGCCGGAGACGCCGGTCAGCACCAGCTTGCCGGCGTCGAGCTTGGCCCCGGCGGCGTTGATCACGGCCAGGGACGGGACAGGCCTGTCCGCGTGGGGCACGCCGATCGACTTGGCGAGCGGGACGTGCTGCTGACGGGAATCCTGCGCACTGGAGATGCCGTGCGAGAGTGCGAGAGCGCCGGCAATGGCGATCGCGCGGATCGCCGTTCGACGAAGGTGGGCGGTCATGGCGTGCGTTGTTCCTCTGCTCAGGACCTGACTTCCGCAGCGTAGAGGAGCGGCATAGGCTCAGTTTGCGTTTAGGGGACGCGCAGACCCCGCAATCCTGAGAGACCCGGCCACTTCCACGCGGCGCTTTGCCTCGGTGCGCAGGCGTCACGGGGAAAAAACAAATTGCTGGTTGATGAATGTTTCCATATCATCATCAACGGGTTGCAGAGTAGACAACTCTGCAATGGGAGGGAGCCGATGATCTGGGGGACCATCGCGGCGATTGCCGTGTGGTGGTCGCGCCGCCGTGCGCGCGCCGACCGTCCGAGAGGGGATGAACAAGGCCCGTCCGGGTCGTTGTGACTGCCGGCAGGCTCGCCGCCGGCCCGCTCTTGGAGCGGGTCCCTGTCCGCAAAACGCAAACGTAACCTGCGCAGTTGCGATAATTTTGAGCGTGCAGGGGTGTCGTCCAAGCGATGGCCCTGCCCGGATTGGAATGGCTCGGACGAGATCCCGATCGACCCGGCAGCGCGCGCCGGGGCGGTACGCATGAGGCGGCGGCAGGGATGAGAAGAATCCGCGTTCCTTTCGACCCGGACCGTCCAACTTGAACCATGACTGCGCCCGCATGGCGGGCGCGACTCCGGAGATTGACGATGAAGCGTGTTTTCCTGCTCGCGACGGTGGCTGCCGTGATGGCCGCGCCGGCGTTCGCGG